>CAYWOF010000094.1:0-9907 GCA_964459825.1 uncultured Phycisphaeraceae bacterium
ACGAGGAGGCCCTCGTCCACCTGGACATGAGCGAGTACATGGAGAAGCACAACGTGAGCCGGCTGGTGGGCGCTCCGCCCGGCTACGTCGGGTACGAGGAGGGCGGGCAGCTCACGGAGCGCATCCGGCGCCGGCCCTACGCGGTGATCCTCCTCGACGAGGTCGAGAAGGCCCACCCGGACGTCTTCAACATGCTCCTGCAGATCATGGAGGAGGGGCGCCTCACCGACTCGTTCGGCCGGAACGTGGACTTCAAGAACACCGTGCTGATCATGACCTCCAACATCGGAGCGGACCTGATCAAGGGCGGCGCGGGCTTCGGCTTCGGCAAGCGCACCGCCGAGGTGGACTACGAGAACATCAAGACCATCCTCAACAAGGAGATCGAGCGCTTCTTCCGGCCGGAGTTCATCAACCGCCTCGACGACATCATCGTCTTCCGCCCCCTCACGCGCGACGACCTCGTCCTCATCGTCGAGTACGAGACGGGCAAGCTGGCCAAGCGCCTCGCCGGGCAGGGCGTCACGCTCGAGCTCGACCAGGCGGCCAAGGACTTCCTCATCGACAAGGGCTACAACCCGGACTACGGCGCCCGGCCCCTGCGCCGCGCCATCGGCACCTACGTCGAGGACCCGCTCTCGGAGATGCTCCTGTCCGGCTCGTTCGCGGGCAAGCACCGCATCCACGTCACGCGCCGGAGCGGGGCCGACGGCAAGCCGGAGGACCACCTGTTCTTCGAGGGCGTGGAGAGCCCGGGCGCGCCCCCGCCCGCGGGCGAGAAACCCGCCGAGGCCGCCACGACGCAGGCCTGACGGTCCGCCGACCATCCCGCGCTTCGTCCGCACGCCCCGCCCGCGCGGGGCGTGCGTCTTTTTCCGCAGGGCCTAGCGCGCGCCCGCGAGCTGGCGCATCACGCGGTCGAAGTTCTTGGTCATGTGGCTGTGCAGCGCGTAGACCACGAGCAGGTACACGCCCAGCGCCGCCCCCGCGCCGAGCAGGAGCGCCACCCGCGCGCTGGCCAGGCCGTTGCCCCCCACCGTCTTGCCCAGCGCATCGGCGGGCAGGACACCCGCCTGCGCGGCCGACACCGGGCTGAGCGCCGCCAGCATCGGCCCCACCAGGGGCACGTCGATCCCCGCCTGCCACCCGCACAGGCCCACCACGCCCGCCACCGCCCCGACCGTGCCCACCGCCTTGACCACCGACGAGATCGTGCCCTGGTTCCGCAGCGAGTAGATCATCCCCACCATGACGCAGAACGCCAGGAACGGCACGCCCATGAGCCCCACCACCAGCCCGGCCTCCGGGAGCACGACGGGCACCTGGATCGGCCCGATCACGCCCGCGGGGGTCACCGTCAGCGTCACGCCGGCGGCGTTGCCCAGGCCCTCCGTCAGCACGTACACGCCGGCCAGCGCCAGGGTCCCCACCGGCACGGCGAGCATGGGGAGCAGGTACGCGATCAGGCCGCGCAGCTTGCCCGACAGATACTGCCCCGAGGTGATCGGCGTGATGGTGAGCAGGTCGAGCGTGCCGTCCTCGCGTTCGCGGCTGATGGCGGTCGCGGACATGTTGATCGCCACGAGCGTGGTGACCGCCAGCTCGCCCCACACCGTGGCCAGCAGCGCGATCTGGAACTGGGTCGGGGGGATCGAGCCGGCGTGGAACAGGGCCAGGAGCACGATGCCGAACAGCGCGCCCGCCCCGATGAACGCCCAGCGCGCCAGGATCCGCCCGAGCGTGCTGTTCCGGGCCGCGGCCTCGCGCCAGGCGATCGGGTTGTTCCAGACGGCCCGCGGCGGCCGGTGCTCGGCCCCGGCCCCGCCCAGCCCCAGAAGCCGCCGGTACCACGGGACGCCCGAGCGGCCCACCGACGCGAGGGCGCTCAGCCCCCCCGTGCGCGCCGTGACGGTCGAGACGAGGAGGAGCACGACGCTGAGCAGGACGCTCCCGACGCACCAGGTCGTGACCGGGCGGCGCAGGCACCACCCGGCCAGGACGGACTCGCCCACGCCCGGCGCCGGCGGGTCGGCCCTCGGGTAGCCCGAGGGATCGAGCAGGGCGTGCAGGGAGAGGAAGGGGTTGAGCGCGGTCATCCACGTCACGCCGGCGCCCCCGGCGCCGCTGCCCAGCCCCGCGCTGCGCAGGTACCAGTCCACGCCCGCGGTCACCGCGAGGTAGCTGATCACCGCGACGTAGAAGGTGAAGACGGCGCGCTTGCCGGCCAGGCGGCTGACCGAGAGCGCGATGGCGATCGTGCCCACGAGCAACGCGGCGCACCCCGCGATCCCGTAGCTGGCGAAGATCGACCGGCCCGGCACGCCGCCGAAGTACTGGGTCAGGGCGAAGAGGGGCAGGCTGGCGAACAGCAGGGCCAGGATGAAGAACAGCCGTCCGAGGAGGTTGCCCAGGACGATCTGCAGCGCCCCCAGTGGCGTGGTGAGGAGGATGTCCCAGGTGCGCGGGTTGGCCTCCTGGGCGATCGCGCCCGCCATGAAGACCGGCGCCAGGATGCAGATGAGCGCGATCTGGAGGTAGGCCACGTAGGTGAAGCTCGCCGCGCCCGCCGCGGCCAGCTCGCGGTAGGACAGCGCCCCCGACTGGCCGGGGATCGACAGCAGGGACCAGAGCAGGACCAGGATGAGGACGGCGAGGTAGGCGCTGCGGATGTAGAGGTGACGCACGCGGCGCGAGCCGTTCTGCACCAGACGGACCGTGATGGGGTTCGTGGGGCCCAGGCGCAGGAGCCAGCGAAGGACGACGGGCATCGAGGGATCGTACCGGGTCGGTGCCGGTCAGGGTTCGCGCGGCGCGGCGCGATTGCGATAGAGCGCGGCATCCACCGCGCCGGCCATCGCCCGTGCGTCACCCCGGTGGAGGAACGCGGCCACGGCGGCCGCCTGGCCCGCGGGGTCGGCGAGGACCCGGTCGTAGTGCACATCCAGGCGCCGGAAGCAGGCGTGGGCATCGAGCCAGCGCCCCATCTCGGCCATCTGGGCCGCGAAGACCCGCGCGAGCGCGTCCGCGGCCACGCCGGCTCCCTGGCGCCCCGAGCGGTCCAGCATCTTCCGCTGCGAGGCGAGCACCTCGCCGAGGTCGCGCCGCATGACGAGGACCGCGTAGGGCCGGTCGGTCGGCAGGTCGCGGATCAGCGCGTGCACCACCTTGACCGCCCGGCCGGGGGCCGCGGCCAGCCAGCTCGGGTCCTCCCGGGTGGCCTTGACGGGCTCGAACTCGAAGTACCCGTGGGGGTTGTCGGCATCCGCCGGGCGGAGCGCATCCTGGAGCGCCGGGAGGCCCCCCGCGGCCAGCATCCGCATCATCATCGAGGTGCCGGAGCGCGGCAGGCCGGTGACGACGACGATCTCCTGGGGATCGGGGGCCACGCCGGGAGGGTATCGGGCCGCGTCGATAGGTCGATCCGACAATCGGCGCTGTACCAATCGGGTGCCGTACGCCGGCGTTTCACGGGGGGTTCGGGCGTCCGCGAACGCGAGGTCCCAAAACCTGAATTCTCCAAGTTGCCACCCGGCGAGCGAATTTTTTTGGACGCGGCAGGTGATTGGCCTTGCGGGATCGATGGAAGCGGGTATCGTGTATGTCACTGGCGGGTCAGTGTTTCCACCTGCCGGTGTGACCGTGGTCGCCCCAGCTGTGTGCGCGGGGGCATCGCGACTGGGGCACGGGTTCGGCAGGTTTTCGGAGAGAAAGGGAGATCAAGACATGGTTCATGCGCTGAAGTCTCGTTTGGACAAGCACTTCGTTGCTTGCTCGGCCGCTGCGGCCGCAGCCGCTGTGGGTGGCGTCGCCCAGCAGTCCGAGGCCGCGGTCGTCTATAGCGGCGTCGTCAACATCAACATCCCCTCCACGACGGCGGGCGTGTACCTGAACGTCGTCACGGGCGTGAATGGACCGGCCCCGGCCGGCGTTCCGGGCTGGGACCTGAACCCCTGGAGCTCCAGCACGCTGAGCTACTTCAACCCCTCGGCTCCGGCCGGCGGCGTGTACGTCCGCGGCGGTGGCGCCACGGGCACGAACGTGGGCAACCTGGCGGCCAACACGATGATCGACGCGGGCAGCAACTGGGGCAGCGGTTCGGCCGCCACCACCGGCTCTCTCCCGCACATCCTGAACAGCGCCGACAACCTCATCGGCTTCCGGTTCCAGAACGAGGCCAACGGCAACCAGACGCACTACGGCTGGATGCGGATCTCCCTCAGCGGCACGCTCTCGGCGCAGCCGCGGGCCATCGTTGAGTACGCCTACGAGGATCAGGCCGGCGTCGGCATCGGCGCGGGCGTCCCCACCCCCGGCACGGCGACCCTGCTGGCGCTCGGCGCGGCGGGCCTCGCGGGCCGTCGGCGCAAGTAATCCGCTTGCCCGATTCCAGTGACCCAGGCACGGGCGGCCCCCACGGGCCGCTCGTGTGCTTTTTGTTCCGCACCGTTTGGCCGATAACACACCCATGGCGGAACGCCTCGCCCGCAAGCTGGTGATCGTCGGCTGGGATGCCGCCGACTGGAAGGTCATCGACCCGCTGATGGAGCGTGGGCTCATGCCCAGCCTGCGCCGCCTCGTCGACGGAGGCGTACGGGGAGACCTCGGCACGCTCCATCCCATGCTCTCGCCCATGCTGTGGACGTCCATCGCCACGGGCAAGACCGCGGACAAGCACGGGATCCTGAACTTCGTCGAGCCCGATCCCGCGGGCCCCGGGCTGCGCATCGCGTGCTCGACCACGCGGCGCACCAAGGCGCTGTGGAACATCCTCACTCAGAGCGGGCTGCGCACGCACGTCGTCTCCTGGTACGCCTCGCACCCCGCCGAGCCCATCTCCGGCGCGTGCGTCTCGAACCTGTTCCAGGAGGGCGCGGGACCGACGCCGCAGGACGCGTGGCCCCTGGCGCCCGGGTCGGTCCAGCCGCCGGCGTGGGCGGATCGGATCGGGGAGCTGCGCCTCCACCCCGGGGAGCTGTCACTGGGTGAGCTGGGCCTTCTCGCGCCGCGCCTGGGCGAGGCGGCGCCGGACGACCGGCGCCCGGGCCTGCTGGCGAAGCTGGTCGCGCAGTGCGCCTCGGTGCACAACGTCGCGACCGGGCTGCTCGAGTCCCCCGAGCCGTGGGACTGCCTCATGGTGTACTTCGAGGCGATCGACGTGGTGGGACACCACTTCATGCAGTACCACCCGCCGCGGATGGCCCACGTGCCCCCCGCCGATTTCGACCTCTACTCGGGAGCGGTGTCGGGCATCTACCGGCTGCAGGACCAGATGCTGGGGCGCCTGATGGAGCTGGCGGGCCCGGACGCGACGGTGATCGTTCTGTCGGACCACGGATTCCACAGCGACCACCTCCGCCCGGCGGCGCCCCCCTCGCCCGACGATGTCCACGCGGCGATGGACGCGACCTGGCACCGTCCGCTGGGGATGCTGGCGATGGCCGGTCCCGGCCTGCGTCGCGCCGAGCGCATCTACGGCGCGAACCTTCTCGACATCGCGCCCACGGCGCTGACGCTCCTGGGCCTTCCCGTGGGCGCGGACATGGACGGCCGCGTGCTCGTCGAGGCGTTCGAGCGGGCGCCGACGCCCGACCGGGTGTTCTCGTGGGACGCCGTGGAGGGCGAGGCGGGGATGCACCCGCCGGACCTGCGTCAGGACCCCTTCGAGGCCGCGGACGCGATGCGTCAGCTCGTGGACCTCGGCTATGTGCGGGCGCCGCCGGCCGATGCCGCGGCGCAGCGCGACCTGGCCGCGCGGGAGACGCGGTTCAATCTCGCGATCGTGCTGATGACCACGCGCCGGGTCTCCGAGGCGGCGGCCCACTTCGAGGCGCTCTCGCGCGAGGCACCGGAGGAGCCGCGCTACGTGCTCAACCTGGCGCAGTGCTACCACAACCTGGGGCGTTACGCCGAGGCGCGCGCGATCCTCGATCGGTTCCTGGGCGCGCACCCGGGCCACGCCGACGCGCGAGTCCACCTGGGCGCGGCCCTCTTCGCCGAGGGGCGACTCGAGGAGGCGGGGCGCGTTCTGGAGCGACTGGAGGCCGAGTCCCCCGGGCGGACGGACCTCGACACGCTCCTGGGCACGGTCTACGTCTTCCTGCGCAGGTGGGATGACGCGGCGCGCGTGTTCGCCCGCGCCCGGGAGATCGACCCGGATGATCCACGGGCGCATCACGGCCTGGGCCTCGTCGCGGCGGGGCGGGGCCGGTTCGAGGAGGGGGCGGAGCATTGCCTGCGGGCCCTCGAGCTGCAGCACTTCTACCCGGATGCGCACCACACGCTCGGCGTGTGCCTGACGTGGATGGGCGACTACGAGCACGCCATCCGATCGTTCCATGTCGCGGTCTCGATGCAGCCGGGCCTGATCGATGCGCACCGCTACCTGGCCTCGATCTATCGCTTGCGCGGGGACCGGGAGAACGCGCCGCGCCATCGCGACATCGCGGAGCGGTTGATGCGCGATCGGGCCGCGGGGCGCGTGGGACTGGACGAGCTGGCGCGTGAGGCGCCGCTGGGACCGCAGGAGTGGATGCGGTCGCTCGGCCTGTCATAGGAACTCGCCCGGGCTCGCCCGCCCCGCGCAATCGGGGGCGATTCGACGAACTATAAACCATTGCGTACCAGTCTATTGTGTGCACCTATCGGAATATCGGTGCGCCGGCCTTGCAATCCCCGAGCGGCGCAGTTAATCTCGGACCTCGTAGGAGAGACGGGAGACACGCGCCACGGTCGGTGGTGCTCTAGCCGTCAGAACTCGTTCCGTCACGGGCTCGCGGGGCTGAAGCCGGGCCTGTTGTGTTGTGTCGTTCGCCGCGAGAGACAAGGCGCGGAGAGGTGTGTCGGTCTGTCCACATAGGAGGTTCGAGGATGAGCAGCATGAGCAGGATGATCGGGTTGGCGGCCGGGCTTGCCCTGAGCACCACGGCCATGGCACAGGTCTGGAACGAGGTCGGCGATGCGGGCCAGCTCCCGGGGACGGCCCAGGCGGTGGTGGGCGTGGGCGCGCTCACGACCATCAACGGCACGAACGATGGCGCCGATGCCGACATGTACCAGATCATGATCAAGGACTTCACGAACTTCCGCGCCACCACCGTGGGGGGCACCAGCTTCGACACGCAGCTGTTCCTCTTCAACTCGGCCGGACTGGGCGTGACGTTCAACGATGACTCCGCCGCCTCGCTGCAATCCACGCTGACCAGCGCCTTCCTCAGCGGCAACGGGGTCTACTACCTGGCCGTCAGCCGCTACGACCTCGACGCGGTCGACGCGGGCTCCCAGGAGATCTGGCTCGACACACCGTTCGGGACCGAGCGCGCCCCGGATGGCCCCGGCGCCGCCAACGCGGTCGCGGGCTGGTCGGCCCTCTTCCCGCCCGCGGCCGGCGGGCCGTACAGCATCACGCTCAACGGGGCGAGCTACGTGCCCGCGCCGGGCACGCTGGCCCTGCTGGGCATGGGCGGCCTGCTGGCGTCGCGCCGTCGGCGCTGAACCGCCGATTCGTCGAACCCACGAGAAACACCGGCAGCCCCCGCCTCGCGGCGGGGGCTGTTCGTTTCAGCACCCCAGCGCGAAGCGCGTCTGGAAGCAGATGAAGTCGTTGATGTCGCGCACCCCGTTCGCGTCGCAGTCGGCGTAGGGGTCACCGAGCGAGAAACGGGTCTGGAAGCAGACGCAGTCGTTGACGTTGAGTGTTCCTCCGCCATCGCAGTCCGGGTAGCAGGACTCGATGGTGATGGTGCCGGGCCCATCGACGTAGTCCACGAGATAGGCCGCGGGGGGGACGGGCGCCGGCGGATCGGGATCGATGCCGTAGAGGCTGGGCGTCTGATCGGGGACGCAGTCGCCCCCGGTCTCGAGGTAGTAGGCCCCATCCTCGGTGAACGCTCCGCCCTGCCCGCCCCGCCAGACGGTGACGAGGTCGAGCAGGTAGAAACGGAAGACATCGCCCGCGCCCGCGCCGGCCAGCTCGACATCGACGGTGAAGATGGGCTGGGCGGGCGTGGTCTGGATCGGCGCCGGCGTTGACGCGTTGAGCTCCATGTACTGGACCTCGGGTCCCGCGAATCCGGGCTGCATCGGCGGGAAGACCCAGCCGGTGTTGCCGGGGTTGACCGGCGTGACGGGCTGGAGATCGGTCAGGGCGGTGACCTGGCCGGTGAGCCCGGGCGTGGGGACGTGTCCGAGGGAGATGCCGCGGTCGAGCGCCCCGAGGTACCCGATCCGGAGCACCCGCCGCCCGCCCACCGGGTCGTGGATGTAGACCGCGACGTCGTCGACGCGGGTAGTGCCCGGTGGCACGGTTACGTTGGTCTGGATGCCCGGCCGGGCCGCGTCCATGTCCAGCTCGACGCGGACGGGCTGCCGGGCCTGCGCGCCGGCGACCAGCAGGAGCGTTGCGCACGGCGCCCGGAGATGAGTTCGCATGGGATTCCCCCTTGGCTATGGGGCCCGCGGCCCGAGCCCCGGCCGTCCGGCCCCGTGGGCGGGGCGCGGGACACCCGTCCGTTCAGCACCCGAGGGCGAAGCTGGTCTGGAAGCAGATGTAGTCGTTCACGTTGCGGATGCCGTTGCTGTCGCAGTCGGCGTACGGGTCGCCGAGGGCGAACTTCGTCTGGAAGCAGATGTAATCGTTGACGTTGAGCTGGGTGTTGCCGTCGCAGTCCGGGTAGCACCCGCCGGCCTCGACCTCGACGAGCGGGTAGACGAGGAACCCGGGCAGGTTCGTGTTGTCGTTCCACTCGCCGTTGGAGCCGAACATCTCGGTGTAGTCCTCGTTGCCGCCGAAGTTGTTCGGCTCTCCGGGGTTCCAGTTGGTGAAGCCCACGGGGGCGCCGCTGGACCAGACGAACACGCCCTCGGTCTGCACGTCGTTGAGCCCGATCCACCCGCGCCGGTCCATCCCGTCGAAGCCGAGGACCATGGTGCGGACCCACTCGTTCTCCGTGATGCTGTCGATGGTGGCCAGGTGCCCGCCCATGGCAACGGCGATCGCCTCGCCCTGCGTCCAGGAGGTGGGCTCGATGAGATAGAACTCGTTGCCGCTGGTCGGCTCGTTCACGGGGCCGTGGATGACCGCCGAGGCGATCGAGAAGGAGCCGGCGCCCACGGAGAACTCGTCGTAGCCGCCCAGACGGACGAGGTACTGATGCCCCGACTGGGCGAGCCAGGAAACCTTGGACTGAAGGGAGCAGCTGTCATCGTTGCAGGCGAGGATGCCGCCGGCCTCCGGGCAGGGGGAGCACCCGTCGTAGACGCCCACCTTGGTGTCGTGGAACGCCGTGTTGCAGAGGGTCAGCACCACGGGGCCGGTCTCGGGCGCGGTCCAGCAGAACCACACGTCGACGTAGATCTGGCTCGAGCCGAAGAAGTCGCACAGCGTGTTGTTGATCCCGTCGGTCGTAGCGCCCGTGCTGTCGAAGTTGAACGAGCCGTACCCGGCGATGACCTCCGGCATGGTGCAGAAGTCGTTGGCAGGCTGGGCCAAAGCGGGGACGGCGGCCAGGACGGACAGAAGACACAACCGCGACGGCTGGCACATGATGATCTCCCTCCGGCGGGCCGTCTCCGCCGGCGCCATGGCTCGCGCCGGCGCGGACCCGCCAAACCACATGAGGATACGGCATGGGGCCGGCCTATGCAATGGCATTCCGGGGCGCGGCGAAGAGGGATCCAAGGGCCTGCCGCCTTAAGTCATGCGGGGACAGGGAACAACGGATCGCGTGGCGGGGCGGGGTGTGCGTTGGCTAGTCGCGGGACCCGGTGTCCCGTTAGTATGGGCGCGACCGGAGCACAGTCGCGCCATGTCGGGGCGCGACGGGCAGCTTCGCGCAGCCGGAGGCCGGCTCGACCGGTCGGTGATGGCGGGCCACCGGGCTCGGCGCGCCCCGCGGGTCGAGGAGGGCGG
>CAYWOF010000095.1:0-9905 GCA_964459825.1 uncultured Phycisphaeraceae bacterium
TCGGCGTAGGGATCGCCCAGGGCGAACTTGGTCTGGAAGCAGATGTAGTCGTTGACGTTGAGGGCACCTGAATCGTCGCAGTCGGCGTAGCACGCGGGGCACCCCAGCGGGCCAGGTAACCCGAGGGCAGCCCGCCCGCGGATTGGAAATAGCCACCAACCACGAGATCCGCGCCATCCGTCACCAGGGCGCCCACGGAACCGCCGACGCCTGTCCCCAGGCCGGACCAACTCGACCCATCCCACGCGGCGATCCCCGGTGCGGTCTGGCCGCCGGCGCCGGTGAACCGGCCTCCGGCCACCAAACGGCCCTGATGCACGTGGAGCGACCCAACGAGGGGAGCCCAGGGCGGGCCCCCCGGCCCTGACGATCCCCCCTCCATCCCCTGGCCGAGCGGCGCCCAATTCGTGCCGGTCCAGCGGGCGATGGCGTTGGCGGCGACCCCGCCCCCCCCGGCAAAGGACCCACCGGCGAGCAGCTCAGTGCCGTAGCTGGTGAGCGCCAGGACCGCGCCCCGCAGGCCTGAGCCGAGCGCTTGTCACGATTGCCCATTCCACCGGGCGACGCACCTGGCCGGGGTCCCGCCCGCGTCGCCGAACCAGCCCCCCGCGATGAGCGCGCCCTCATGCGTTCCCAGCGCAAAGACCGCCCCGTCGACTCCCGATCCAAGCGGCAGCCAGGTCGATCCGTTCCAGCGGGCAATCGCGCCAACGGGGATCGCGCCGGCTTGGGTGAACGAACCCCCCACGATGAGCTCGCCCTGGAACTCGGCAAGGGCCCACACCGGCTGATCCAGGCCCGAGCCGAGGGGCTGCCAGATGGCGTCGTTCCAGCGCGAGATGTGGCTCGTGGGGGTCCCACCGGCCATGCCGAAGAACCCGCCCGCGATCAGCTCGCCCTGGAGCACGCTCAGGGCGTTGACATCCCCGTCCAGCCCCAGGCTGAGCGGTTCCCAGGTCCCGCCGCGCCACCGGGCGATGCGCCGGGCCGATTCACCTCCGGCGGCGGTGAACGCCCCGGCGGCGATGAGATCACCCGAGAACCGTGTCAGTGCGGCCACCTGGCCATTGAACCCAAGCCCAAACGGGCGCCACACCGAGCCGTTCCACCGGGCCGCGCCCCCGCCGAACGTTCCGGCGGCGGCCAGCTCGCCGCCATGATGGACCAGCGCGGTCACGGCATAGCCCAGCCCCTCCGCGAGGGGTTGCCAGGTGGCACCGTCCCAGCGGGCGATGTTGGCGGCCGCCACTCCGCCGGCGGTGGTGAAGCTGCCGGCCGCGACCAGATCGTCGCCGACGTTGCGCAGTGCGTAGACGTACTCGTAGTCCCCCGCCACACCCGAGCCGATGGGCTGCCAGCCGGATGCGGTCCGCCGGGCGATGCCGCTGGCCGGGACGGTCCCGACCATCGAGAACGACCCGCCCACCACGAGGTCGCCCTGGTACGAGCCGATGGCGGAGACGAACGGTTGGCCGACGGCGCCGCCGGTGATCCCGGGAGAGATCGCGTGCCAGCTCGTGCCGTCCCAGCGGGCGAGATTCTGGGCCGCCTGCCCGCCCGCCGTGGTGAATCGTCCTCCCGCGATCAGGTCGCCGTCGAAGACGCCCAGGGCGTAGACGTACACATTCGGGCCTCCGATCCCCGAGCCCAGCGCGTGCCACGTCGTGCCATCCCAGCGCGCGATGTTGCCCCCGCCGAAGTGACCTCCCGCGATGAGATCGCCCTTGTAGACGGTGAGCGACCAGACGGTGTCGTTGATCCCCACGCCCAAGGGCTGCCAGGAGGCACCGTCCCAGCGCGCGATGTTGCTTACCGTCGTCCCGCCGGCCTGGCCGAAGAACCCGGCGGCGACGAGGTCGCCGTCGTAGACCGCGAACGCGTGCGGCGATCCGTTGGTGCCTCCGCCCAGCGAGCTCCACTCGGCGCCGTTCCAGGCCACGACCCCATGGCCACCGGGCGCGTGCACATCGCCGCCGAGGACCAGCAGCGCGCCCTGCGGGCCGGGCCCGTCCGGATCCCAGGTCGTCGCCGCGTAGGCGTGCCCGCCCACCCCGGGTACCGGGTGGCCGGGCAGCCATTCGGGCTCACTCTGCGCGCTGGAGGAACCGACGACGGCGAGAACCTGGGCCATCGCCAACGCGACCCGGAATCGGTTCATGAGTGGTTCCCGTCCGGATAGGGTTTCGGATCCGCAGGGTCACGGGCACCCGAGGGCGAAACCCGTCTGGAAACACGCGTCGCCGTTCACATCCGCTCGGCGCGATCGCGATGTCCCAACCCCCAAGCACCACCGCGACACCCACCAACCTCCAAGACAGTTGTGCATCCTCATTCCGCTGGCAGCCCCACGCGACTGCCCCGGCGAAGGACCAATCTACCGCGGGGCCTCGTGCTCCTCAAGGGCTGACTCTTCTCTTTCGCATGCCGCACCGTCCGACCGGCGCGGGGTGCCCACGCGATCGATGCCGCCTCCGGAATCAGCCGATCGTGTCCGGAATCAAGCACGGCCCCCAACGGGCGCGTCGGGTCCAAGAACGGAGTAAACGCCCGGGGTTCAGTCCTCCCCGTCGTTGCCCTTGCCCTTGGGCGCGCTCCCCTGAACGAGGAACCCGACGGCCGCCACCAGCACCCAGATGATCAGCCAGCCCATCGGCCCGCGATCGAGCAGCTCGCGCCCCGGGACCTGGAGCGCGTTGGCCATCCACACGGCGCTGGGCAGCCAGATCGCCGAGCCGGCCATGGAGGTCACGATCGCCGCCGACTTGTTCGGCATCGCCAGGCCCACGAGCGCCCCCAGGAGCAGGCCCCCGATCGCCGCGCCCCCGATCACGCGCCGATGCTCCGGCGGCGTCTCGGCCCAGCGCGCGGCGAACGCGTCGCGGGTCTGCGTGAGGTACCGGCGGACCCGGGCCGCGGGGGAGCCGTCGTCCGCACCCGGCTCATCCACGAACGCGGGGGCGGACTCCGCCTCGGCCAGCGTCGTCTGCGCGAGCGGGAGCTCGCGCAGGCGATCGGCGGCCTCGCGCAGCCCTTGCCTGATGGAGCCCATGCCCTCGCGCAGCGACTCGGTGGTCTCGCGCCCCATCAGCATGTTCGGATCGAACTGGAGGTAGGTCGTGGCGATCAGGACGCCGCCGAGCGCCATGACCCCGGCGGTGGCGATCGAGACCGCGAACCGGAAGAGCAGGCACCCGGCGATGAGGCCGATCAGGCCGCCCACCGCCAGGGCCAGTATGGGCGTCGGGTAGCCCCCGATCGTCTGGACCCCGTTCCCGAGCGAGGGCGCGAGGAAGTACCCGAGCCCCGCGCCCACGATGGCGCCGAGCGCACCGAACGAGGGCTGGAGGACCCGCCGCCCCATGAGCCACAGGACCAGGCCCGCCGCGAGGCCCCCCGCCGCCAGCACGTGCGCGGTCACCGGCAGATCATGCACGGACTGGGTGAGGGCCGACAGCACGCCGGGGTACGAGGTCGGGGCCGCCTCGGACGCGGGCGCGCCCCCGGCGAAGGCGGGGTCGGAGCTGGCCAGGCTGAGCACGAGAGCGATCATGGCGGGCCCTCGGAGGAGATTGGGAACGATCGGGCGGCCGTTTTGGCCGATGGGCTTCTAGCCGACGCTTCGCCCGCCGGCCCCCGCGCTCCTCGGGGAGGCGATCATCCTGGAGGATTCATGCCGCGGCGTGCGCCACATCCTCGACGAACCGGCCGGTCCAAGCTCCAAGCGAGGCCTCGGAAGCCTCCGGTCGACCGGCGTGGCTCCGCCACGACCAAGGGATCATCGGCAAAGCGCCCGAATCTGGCCGAGCTTCGGGCTTCGATCGATGCTCTGGACGCCCGGCTCGTGGACCTGCTGAATGAGCGTTCGCGCCTCGTGGTGGAGGTGGGGCGCGTCAAGCGCAAGACCGGCACCCCCATCTACGCCCCCCACCGGGAGGCCCAGGTCCTGAGCAACGCCCTCAAGGCCAACCGGGGGCCCCTACCGGATCGGACGATCGAGGGAATCTACCGGGAGCTGATGTCCGGGTCCTTCGCGCTCGAGCAACCTTTGCGCATCGGGTATCTCGGGCCGCAGGGGTCGTTCTCGCACGCCGCGGGCGTCAAGCACTTCGGGTCCTCGGTCGAGTTCTGTGACCTGCACCAGATCGCCGGAGTGTTCACGGAGGTTCGCCGGGGTCACGTCCAGTACGGGCTCGTCCCCATCGAGAACTCGACCTCCGGCGGGATCGTGGAGACGCTCGACGCCCTGCGGGCTTCCAAGGGGGCGGTGTTCGTTTACGCCGAGGTGCAAGTCGAGGTGCACCATGCACTTCTGGCAAACTGCCCGCCGGGATCCGTCCGGCGCATCCACTCCAAGCCCGAGGTCTTTGATCAGTGCCGGCAGTGGCTGTCCACCCAGTATCCGAGTGCCGACCTGATCCCCTCGCCGAGCTCGAGCCGGGCGGTTCAGATCGCGGCGGAGGAGTGCCGGACGGCGGTAAGCATCGGTGCGGAACCCGGTTCGGCGGCCATTGGATCCGCCTTGGCAGGCCAGCTCTACGGTGTGAATCAGCTCTTCGCGAGAATCGAGGATGATCCAGGCAATATCACACGATTCTTCGTTATTTCAAAGCATAAGGCCGCGCGATCCGGCGACGACAAGACATCCATCATGTTCACAACGCCCGATAAGCCGGGCGGCTTGGTCGCCGTTCTTTCGGTGTTTGAAAGGGCCGGAATCAACCTGACCCACATCGACAAGCGGCCGAGCGGCCGGACCAACTGGACCTACACGTTCTACATCGATGCCCAGGGCCATCAGGATGACGCCGGAATGACCCGCGCGATCGAGGAGGCCCGGGGGCACTGCCAGAGCCTGACCGTGCTGGGAAGCTACCCCCGGTCGCGACGCATCCTCTAGCCAGGGGCCGGCCTCCGAAACGCTCGGGAACGGCCCGCGCAGTCGCCGGATCGGCAAGCCGGGCACGGGCCGGGGCTTGCGGGAGTGCGGAACCCTCGGTAAGATGGGGGCGTACCGTAGCGAGCGGTTGTCGGTGCAGAGCCCCTGCCGACAACGATCCGAGCGTGTGGCGCGGCCCCCGCTTGCCGAGTGCCCGCCCGGAGACGAGAGCCGCGGCACGCGGCACAGCCAGACCGGGTTCGTGTGGACCCGCCGGGTTGAGCGATGGTGCCGGTCCGTGTAGCTTGTCGCCGCTTTCGGGAGAACCGGGCGCCCGCCGGCGCCCCGACGCCTGGGGCTGGGAGCGCGTTGTTCCCGTGAACCTCGCCTTGTCCATCACTGTGCCCGTGCGCCTCGCTCTCCGGGAGGCGAGGACCGCCTGAACGATCGCGATCTCCGCCCGGCGGCCGGGAGCCGCCGCGGGATGCCGCCGAACCCAACGAGCCCATCGGAGCCCTGAGGAGACACCATGACACGGTCGCGCCGCTCCGCCGATTCCGCTTCGAACGCACGCCGGGGCCTGTTGGGCCACCTGCTAGGCCTGGGGCGAGCCTCCCGGGCCGCGCGCCTGGCCGGGAGCGCCGGCGGCGTGGGTCCCGCGCGCGAGGCGTCCTTCGAGGCGCTCGAGACGCGCCAGCTGCTCTTCGCGCTGACGGTGGATCCCTCCGACCCCAGCTTCGTCGGCAGCAACGTGATGAACGGGTACGGGACCGTGACGGCGTACTTCGGGTACGTGATCCCCTACATCGGCACCACGGAGACCGTGGACCTGCAGCCCAACGACGTCCTGCTCGAGGACTTCGCCGACGAGGCGCGCGGCAACATCGTGGACGGGCGGATCTTCAACGAGACCAACATCCTCGTCAACCACACCATCGCGGTGCCCTCGTTCATCCGCGTGGAGGGCGACAACGACGCCCAGGGCCAGCCGCAGACCGAGACCAACCGGATGTTCGTCCGTCCGACCGCGGGCGAGGTGTTCAGCTTCGGCGTGGCGTTCGACGACACGACGGTGGACCCGCGCCTGGGCATGCGCACGATCTCGATGGACATCGCGGCGGCCCCGAACAGCACCGTGGGCCTTCCGCTCGACAACATCCTCGTCGAGCTGCTCCTGGGCACGCGGGTGGTGGGTTCGTTCACGGGGGCGGCGCTGGGGGCGCTCAACCAGACCAACCCGGGGACGGGGGTGGGGACGTTCCAGTTCGATCCGACCGACCCGGATCGCCCGATCTTCGACGAGATCCGCTTCACGTGCCTGGCGGGCCCCAACGACGGGTTCCGCATCGACAACGTCCAGGCGACGATCCCCCCCGGCAACTACGCGGACCTGGTCGGCTCGCGGATCTTCGGGGCGCAGATGTCGTTCTTCGGGCCCATCGGCGCCTCGGCCGAGGTGCTGGACCTGTACGGGCGCGACATGGACCGCACGCTGCGCCTGGGCAACCCGGGCGGGAACTCGAACTTCATCTTCGTTGATCCGGACGACGACGGGGTTCCCAACTTCAACGACGGCATCGGCACGATCGAGTTCACGGACACGGACCGGTTCACCACGCTGACCATGTTCGGCGGGACCGTCGACGCGCAGACGCCGCCGCAGCCGGGCTTCGAGTTCTCCGAGAACGGCTTCGCGTTCTACCTGCCCACGAGCGTCATGGGGCTCTACGACGAGTTCGAGGAGGCGGGGTTCGGCTACTGGTTCGACGCGCAGGACGGCGCCGCGGGCCTCCCGCCCGGCCCGGGATCGGTGATCATCGGCAGCCCGTTCGTGCGCAACCCGCTGGCCTACAACGTCCAGGGCGGGCCGCCGCCGGGCTTCGATTTCACGCGTTCGGACCAGGGCCTCTTCGCGCTCGACGGCTCCTCGCTGGCGAGCGTGTACGTCCACGGCATCGTCCACGGCACGTCGCAGTTCACCGGGGCGGTGGACCGGCTGGTCTTCGGCACGATGCTCGGCACGGTGAGCGTCGACGGGGACCTGGGCACGTACATCTCGGCCGGGGACGCCGGGGTGGCCGAGATCGACCCGGACTCGCCCCTGCCCGACGGGCTCTTCTTCGACACGGGCGGCGAGCTCATCGTGGGGCGCACCGTGGGCCAGATCAACGTGGCCGGGCGCTCGCTGATCGACGTGACGGTGTCGGGCGACGTCAACAACCCGCAGCTCTTCACGCCGCGCGACGTCTACCGCTACTACGAGCACGAGTTCGTGCAGGCCTTCGACCCGGCGACGCCGGACGGCCCGCGGATCACCATGCGCAACGTGCTGGGGAGCGGGGAGTGGGCGGCGCAGGCCTTCCAGAACCAGGGCTCGGCGTTCGGGCGGTCGGACCAGTCGATGGTGTTCGGCGACGGGTACTTCCGCAACGACCTGCTCCTGAGCGCCGAGTGGGTGGGCAACATCGGCACGGGCGTGCAGGTCTACGGGGAGCTGGGGGCCCAGGACCCGGTGAGCGCGGCCGAGGACGTGGCGGACGTGTACGCGCTGGCCTCCGACGGGATCAGCCAGCTCGTGATCGAGATCGAGACGACCCAGCCCGGCCTGGGCGTGTACGCGCGCCTGGTGGACTCGGACGGGCGCACCCTGGCGGCGGTGGACGCGTTCAACGACAACCGCCTGCTGGCGCTGCAGCAGCGCCTGCGCTACCAGCCCGAGATCCCGGGCGTGTACTACCTGGTCATCACCAACCCGCCCGCGTCGAACAACGCGCCGGCCGAGGTCGCGTACCTGGCGACCATCGGCGGCATGGCCTCGACCACGGTCGGCGCCTACCGCGTCGGCTCGGGGCTGGGGTGGGACCTGCCCAACGCCGCCAACTCCTTCAGCGTGCTGTCCGGGGCGGTCGGCTCGGTGCGCGTGGGGACCAGCTTCGTCAACGGGGGCGGCGCCGAGGTCGATCCCAACGCCGTGTACAACGACGACGAGGAGGACGTCGACCTCCGGAACAACATGAAGCTCACGCTCCTGAGCGTGCCGGGGAATCTCTACAACATCACGGCGGGGAGCGACATCGAGGGCTCCTCGCCGATCGACTTCGTGCGCGTGCTGGTCGGCGGGGACCTGGGCACGGTCCACACCGGGATGTCGGAGGTCGTGGGCGTCAACGCCAACGAGGGGGACATCGGCAGCGCGATCTTCACGATCGGCGGGCGCCTGGCCTTCCTCGACATCAACGGCTCGATCGGCCTGGACCAGGACGCCGGGGCCCCGGACACGACGGCCATCGGCCCCTTCACCCTGCGCACGGGCAACTCGGGCGGCAACGGCGACATCGGCATGATCCGCGTGGGCGAGCACGTGCTGGGCGATGTGCTCACGATCCGGACGAGCCCGGGCTCGATCATCGGCGCGCTGCTGGTGAGCCAGGACGTGCCCGACGAGACGGGTCAGTTCACGGGCATCTACACGCTCGGGGCCCCCGTCAACCCGAGCATCACCACGGGCGTGGGGGCGGACATCCGCTTCGCGGATTTCCCGCGCCTGGACCTGCTCAACACGGTCAACGCCCAGCAGCCCCTCTTCGGCGGGCAGCCGCTGGAGTTCGTGGACGACGCGGGCGGGCGCGTGTCGATCCAGGTCGCCAGCGCGGACCCCGGCGTGCTCGTCGGGTTCGTGCGCGTGCTCCCGGTCGACGGGTCGCAGGGCGTGGCCATCTCGGTCATCGAGGTGGACCTCTCCAACGGGCGATCGCTCGAGATCACGGGCACCGGCACCATCGGCCAGACGGTCTCGGACCTCATCTCGATCGGCAAGATCCGCATCACCGGCGGGGACGCGGGGTCGCGGATCACGATCCTGGGCAACAACCAGATCGACGTCTACCGGATCGAGCAGACCGACGGCGAGACCTTCGGCGAGATCACCAACTCCACGCCGGGCGGGGACATCGTCGCGGCCGACGTCGCGGGCCTGACGCGCCTGACGATCACGGCCGGCGACCTGGGGCGCACGCAGGTGCCGTCGTGGGGCCCGCGCCAGATCGGGCCGTTCCTCGGCATCTCCGGGGGCGCCGTGACCGAGGTCGGCGGGGCCCTGGGGATCACCGGCGTCATGGACGACGACTGGAACGGGGCGCTGTACCGCGGGATCAACAACGTCGTGACCGATCCGGGCGCGGCGTTCCTGGACGACATCGGCTCGCCCTTCGACCCCTACCTCAACGGGCTGGTGGTGCGCAACGGGCTGCTCACGGACGTGTTCGTGGGCGGCGCCATCGGCGACGTGATCGCGCAGAGCGGGAGCATCGCGCAGGTGGTGGCCAACTACGACCTGGTCACGCCGATCGGGGCGTTCCACGGGATCTTCGGCACGATCTACGCGGCGCTGGACGTGGGGCGCGTGGACATCGGCGACGGGCTGGCCCGGCGCACGCAGTCGCCCCTCTCGACGACGGGCATCTTCGCCGGCGACGACGTGATCAGCATCGAGAACGTCACGAGCGTCCGCGCGTTCATCTCCAGCACGATCGCGCACTCGAACATCATCGCCGACCCGGACCCCGCCCAGGACGGGATCCTCAGCGTCAACCTGATCGGCGGGGGCGACTACGCCGACGCGTTCATCTCGTCCGCGGAGCTGGACCACTTCTGGCTCGGCTACCTGTACGGGAACGACAACGACGCGATCGGCGTGATCCGCAACGTCACGGGGAGCGACGCGGACTTCTTCCGCTCGAACATCTTCGGGCGCGAGGTCCACAACGTGAACCTGGTGGGCGGCTACTGGGACGCCTCGGCCCTGGCCGCCACGGGCCGCATCCGGACCGTGAGCGCGGACGGGTACCGCAACTCGACCCTCACGGGCTCGGACATCGAGTTCGCGTTCAGCACGATCTTCGGGGGCGAGGACCTGGAGGTCCTGACGACGACGTTGGGCGCGGGGGACATCAACGACCTGACGGTGGACATCCTCGGCTCCGTCACCATGGGGATCACCTCGCGGAACATGAGCCGCGTGAGCCTCGAC
>CAYWOF010000096.1:0-4068 GCA_964459825.1 uncultured Phycisphaeraceae bacterium
GGTCGGCGGCCGGGATCAGTACACGACGCGGCACGCCCTTGTGTCGGGCCACTTCGAGAACCATGTGAACTTCGGGAGCGGCATCGTCAGGGTAGCGACAGGTGGCCGGGACGCGTTCGTCGCACGCCTGCAGCAGTTGGGGGCCCAAACTGGCGAGACAAACTGGGTCACGACGTTTGGCGATGTGCCTGGACTGGGGGGAACACAGGAGGCACTTGCCGTCAGTGTCGACCCTGACCGGGGAGCCGGTCCCGGGGCGCCTCCCGAGCCGGTACGCCATTACGCCCAGCTCTACCCTGGTTTTTTCGCAGCCGTCGGCGGGTACTTCACTCAGAGCATTCAGTTCTCGCCCACACGGGCCTACGTGAGCGCGGGTGGCGAAGATGCCTATCTCGCGATTGTCCGCTCGGACGGAGAAGCAGGCGATGTCATTCGCACGCTCCACCTCGCGGGAAGCGGGACGGAACGCATTACCGCGGTGAAGGTGGACCCGGTGGACGGGGGTGTCTTGGTGGCCGGCTACTACTCGAACTCCAGCTCCACCAATCTGAACTTCGACCCCGAGGACCCGGGGGATCCATTCCCGGCGCCCGCGTCGACCTGGGACCCCGTATCACAAAGTTACACCAATGACATCTTCGTCGCGCGGTACTACTGGAAGTGCTACAACGGTGACGGAGTGTTCTGCAACGAATACCATCTGCGTCTGGACTGGCTGTATGTCACCGGGACCACCGGAGACGATCGCGCGCTGGCCGTGGGAGTAGACACCAAGGGACGCGCCTACGCGACTGGGTACCGCCACGACTCGGCGAACGGGAACCAAGTTTGGTTGGGGATGGTGGACGAGTCTCCCGACAACGAGCGCAACGGGACGGTTGTGACCCTTTCGGGGTGGGGGCCCACCGTTCCTTCGACCACAGGGTTCGTGTGGGGCGGGCCGGGCGACGATCGTGGTTTGGGTCTGACGGTCGATGGGCTGGATCGGGTCGTGCTGACCGGGCAGTTCTCGCAGGCCGTGGACCTCGACCCGACGGGTGGCGCCGATGTTCGGACCAGCGCTGGGGGGCTCGACATGTTCGTAACGCGCTTTGCGCAGCCATACGAACTGGGGGAGATCCCGTACCCCATTCAGTACGATGGCTCGTTCGTCATGGGAGGCGCCCACGACGAGGTCGGTTCGTGCGTGGCGATCGAGGGTCTCCGATCCCAACGATTGGCGCACGGCGGATGGTTCGGCGCCCCCGGCGCGCCCGCCGGCTACACGGTGGATCTCAATCCCGGACCGGGCCTCGCGAACGGGATTGGGAATGGCAATCCGGACGCGTTTGTCAATACGTTTCTGCCGACGATTCCCGCCGGGATCAAGGCCGCCGTCACGTTGGTCTTCGAGAACTCCGGGCGGGTCATTGATGGTGACTACGTGCTGATGATGGACCCCTTCCGGACCTACCTGCCGAACCCGGCGGTCACCCCCGCGGATGAGTCCCTCGTGCTCAACGCAGTGTTGTACGATTACGGACCACCGGAAGCGGACTGCGCCGACCAGGTGCTCCCGTGGACCGTGATCCGACCGAGCAACGCGAGGGTGTTCGCTCGCCGATTGGCCAATCAGCCCCGGTATGACCAGTACTGCAAGAAGCAGATCAACGAGGGACTTCACAAGGCTCAGGAAAGCCAGGACGGCGACGGCATCAGCGCGTGCTATCGCACGATACTGGTTGTTGCGGGTGGCGAAGACAGTCGCCACGCGGGCGACCCGGGTCCGGAGTACATCCTCAGGAACGCCCGGAACGACGTGCTCGACTCTCCCGACCCGTTCGCGGACAGCAACGTCCACCAGATCAACGCCATCGCGGTACGGGGGGACAGTGACGTTCAGGACCCGCAGACGTGGCGAGCATTTTGTGTCCTGCTGCCACAGCCGCCGCTGTGCGTGTTCCCGCCGCCCGAGGTGTGGCGGGGTTACCTGCCCTCGGGTCCGTGGCCGGCACCCAATCCGGACGTGCCTGGCTACCTCGTGCGGTCGGATGCCACCGTGGCCAACCAACCCTGGGGCCTCGGCCTGGCGCTGCACACGGATGGCATTCCACCGGTTCAGCCGACCGAGTTCGCTCACCCCACCTACCCCCAAGCGGTTGACAAGATGCTCAAGCGATCCACTCGTTGCCCGGGGGACTTCAACCGGGACGGGTTCGTGAACCCGCCCGATTTGGACGCGTTCACCGCCGCGTGGGTGGCCAAGTTGCCGGTGGCGGATTGGAACATGGATGGGGGACTGGCACCCAATGAGTGTGTGATCAACGGAGACGATTGGAATACGTTTAGCGTCGCCTATGCACTGGGATGCTGCGGTCCGTGAGGGGGAAGGCATCGGAGTACAGGCCCATGCGATGCGGCGTTGCGATATGTGCAGCCTGTGTTGTAACGCGTGCGATCGACTCTACTGCCATCGCGCAGACCTGCTCCGATGTGTGGGACATTCCTTCCCAGAAGCACTCGAGCGCGCGTGAGCTTGAGGTATTCGACGATGGCCGAGGGCCCAGGATGTACGCCGGGACGTATGGGTCATTTGCGTCCGGTGGGACTGTTGTCTCCTGGGGAATCGCGCGATGGGCTGGTGACCGTTGGGAGGGCGTGGGCGATGTCTACGGAAACGTACTAGCCTTGGAAGTCTACGATCGCGGGACCGGCCCGGCGCTGTTCGTTGGAGGCGACTTCTGGTACGTGGGGGGGGTCTACACGCCGCCAGTCTATTCAGGCGGGTTGACATCTCCCGCGCTCGCCTGCTATGACGGCACTCGATGGTCAGCTGTGGAGACAGGGTGGCCGATTGGAATGCACGTGACCGCCTTAACGTCGTACGACGACGGTTCCGGCCCGGCGCTGGTCGTGGCCGGTGGTTTCCAGGCCACCGGGGGGGTTGTTTCCGAGAGCATCGTCAAATGGGATGGACAGGATTGGTCGGGCTTTGGCATGGGCATCCCGAACGCGAGCATTCGGGACATGCTCGTGTGGGACCATGGCGGCGGCCGGAGCCTCTACGTCGGAGGTTACTTTGACTACGCCGGCACGGCCTTGGCGCCGCGGGTCGCGCGGTGGGATGGCACAGATTGGCACGGGTTAGGACTCGGCCTGTATTCTAACAAGGGCAACGGCGTCGTCCACGACATGGAGGTCTACGACGATGGCACGGGCGAGGCGCTCTACGTCTGCGGCACGTTCCAGGGTGCGCTCGGCGTGCCTGGAACATCCCGATTGGCCCGTTGGAGTGGCTCCGAGTGGTCCGCGGTCGCGCCGTTGGGGGGGCCGTCTCCGGGTGCCGTCAATGTGATCGCGCTGAGGACGTTTGACGATGGTGTGCGTGGCCCGGGCCTGTTCGTGGGAGGGGCCTTCTGGACCGTTGGGGGATTGAGCGCCACGGGCTTGGCCCGCTACGACGGCTCGTGGTCTAGCCTGGGCTCGATCCCGAGCAACGGAACGGTCATCGACATGATGCGGTTCGACGATGGCCCGACGCCGACGCTCTGGGTCAGCGGATGGTTCCCGATCGGCGGCGGCCAACAGACGGGCCTAGGTCGCTACCAGTACGTGTGCGAGCCCTGCTATCCCGATTGCGATGGGTCCGGTTCGCTCGGACTCGACGACTTCCTGTGCTTCCGCGCTCGGTTCGCCCAAGGCGACCCGCAGGCCGATTGCGATGCCTCGGGCACGCTCAATGTGAACGACTACATCTGCTTCCAGACGAAGTTCGCGCTGGGATGTTGATTGATGGGGACGCGCGCGACGCAGGCTCGGTCGTTCCGGGGCCGGCCGGCCACGCCTCGTGGTCCGCGCGTTCGACCTCGTTCGTCGCCTCAGGCGCTGGGCGAGCCCATCGCCCGCGCATCGATCCTTCCGAGCGCGGCGAAGCGCTCGCGCAGGTCGTCGTAGAGGCGCCCGTACACCTCGCGCGACGGACCGTACAGCTCCGGCGCGTGGTGGTTGGGCGTGAGGACCTCGGTCTCGGTGATGGCCTGGGCGCACGCGGGCTCGACGCTCTCCCAGGCGCCCGCGCCGACGCCGGCG
>CAYWOF010000096.1:4078-9873 GCA_964459825.1 uncultured Phycisphaeraceae bacterium
CGGCGAGGAGCGCGGCCCCGAGGGCGGGGCCTTCCTCGGTGTTGGGCAGGGCGACGGGGCAGCCGTAGACATCGGCCTGGAGCTGGCGCCAGAAGCGTGAGCGGGCGCCGCCGCCGCCGAGGTACGCCGTGCGCACCTCGACGCCGAGGGCGCGGGCGAGGTCGAGGATCTGGGCCATGCCGAAGGTGACGCCCTCGAGGACGGCGCGGACGAGGTGCCCGCGCGTGTGCCGGCTGGTGAGGCCGACCCAGGCGCCGCGGGCCGAGGGGTCCGGGTGCGGGCAGCGCTCGCCGGTGAGGTAGGGGAGGAAGATGAGGCCGCCGGCGCCCGGCGGCGCCGCCTCCGCCTCGGCGAGGAGTTCATCGAACGAGGCGGTGGGGAAGAGCGCCTCGCGGCACCACTGGAGCGATCCGGCGGCGCTGAGCATGCATCCCGTGAGGCACCAGGCGCCGGGTCCGCGGCTCGTGCCGGTCGCGGCGCACATGGTGTGGAGGCGTCCGCCCTCGCCGGGCGCGCGGCCGGTGTCCTTGCGCGGCCCCTCGGCGTGGGCGTAGATGACGCCGCTGGTGCCGAGGGTGGCGAGGACCATGCCGGGGCGGACGACGCCGGCGCCGATGGCGCCGCACTGGTTGTCGCCGCTCCCGGCGACGACGGGGATTCCCTGGCGCAGGCCGGTGGCCGCGGCGGACGCGGGCGTGAGGCGTCCGGCGGGGGCGCCCGACTCGAGCACGGGGGGGAGGAGGGCGCGGTCGATGCCGAAGAGCGTGGCGGCGCGGTCGCTCCAGGCGCGACGGTCCACGTCGAGGAGGAGGGTGCCGGCCGCATCGCCGACATCGGTCGCCGGCTCGCCCGTGAGGCGCAGGCGCACGTAGTCCTTGGGGAGCATGACGCACGCCGTGCGTGCCCAGACCTCGGGCTCGTGCCGGCGCACCCAGAGGAGCTTGGGGAGCGTGAAGCCGGGGAGGGCGGCGTTGCCGACGAGGGCGACGAGGGCGCCGCGTCCGCCGGCGAGGCGTTCGATCTCGGCGCACTCGGCGCCCGTGCGCTGGTCGTTCCAGAGGAGGGCGGGGCGCAGGGGTTCGGGGGAGCGCCCGGCGGCGGCCTGGTCGAGGGCCTCGCGCGCGAGGAGCACGGAGCCGTGCATCTGGCCGCTGAGACCGATCGCGCCGACGGGGTCGGCGGGCGTGCGCTCGAGCACGGCGCGGATGGCGCCGAGCGTAGAGGTCCACCAGTCGCGCGGGTCCTGCTCGGACCAGCCCGGGCGCGGGCGGCTGGAGGGATGGGGAGCGGAGGCGGTGGCGAGGATCCGGCCGGCGTCATCGCACACGACGGCCTTGGTGGCGCTGGTGCCGACATCGATGCCGAGGAGGTGCATCGCGCGAGTCTAGCGGCGGAGCGGAGGGGGCAGGGGCAGAGGGAGCAAAGGGAGCGAATCGAGCAGATGGAGCGGATCGAGCAGTTGGAGCGGATCGGGCAGATGGAGCAGATCGAGCAAATGGGCGGATGGGCGAAGGGCGCTTCCATCTGTTTCATCTGCTCGATTCGCTCGATCTGCTCCATTCGCTCGATTCGCCCTCTCCGCCCGATCCGCGCTAGGCTCCCGGCATGGACGACCGCGCCACGTTCGAGGCCCTGGCGGTCTCGCTGGGGCTGGGGCTGCTCGTCGGGCTCCAGCGTGAGCTGGTCGATTCCCGGCTGGGCGGTCTGCGGACGTTCGCGCTGGTGACGGTGCTGGGCACGCTCTGCGGGATCGTGGCGGGGGGATCGGGCGCCGCGGGGGCGGCGGGCGGGGCGGGGGCGTGGATCATCGCGGGCGGTCTTCTGGGCGTGATCGTCGCGTGCGCGGTGGGCAACATCATCGCGATGCGATCGGACCCTCAACGGTCGCCGGGGATCACGACCGAGGTCGCGATGGTGGTGATGTACGCGGTGGGCGTGCTGGCGGCGCAGGGGCACCTCCGGGTGGCCACGGCCGTCGGCGTGGCGGTGGCGATCATCCTGCAGGCCAAGGCGCGGCTGCACGCGCTGGCGCACCGCCTGGGCGAGAAGGATGTGCAGTCGATCCTGCTGTTCGGGGCGATCACGTTCATCGTGCTCCCCGTGCTGCCCGACGCGGACCACGGGCCCTACGGCGTCTGGAACCCGCGCCGGATCTGGCTCATGGTGGTGCTGGTGGTGGGGATGTCGCTGGGCGGGTACATCGCGTTCAAGTTCCTGGGGGAGCGCGCCGGCACGCTGCTGGCGGGGCTGCTCGGGGGGCTGGTGTCGAGCACGGCGACGACGGTGAGCCACGCGCGCCGGGCGGGGGATGCGCCGGGATCGGAGCACCTAGCGGGCGTGATCGTCACGCTGGCGACGACGGTGGTGTACGCGCGGGTGCTCGTCGAGATCGGCGTGGCCGCCCCCGCGCTCCTGCCCGTGGCGGCGGGACCGATCGGCACGATGCTGGTGGTGACGGCGGCGGTGGCGGCGGTCATCTGGGCGCGCGGCCGGCGCGAGGGGGGCGAGGCGAGCCTGCCGGAGAACCCCACGCAGATCAAGTCCGCCCTGTTCTTCGCGGGGGTGTACGCCCTCGTGCTCCTGGCGGTCGAGGCGGCGCGCGACTGGCTGGGCCCGCGCGGCCTGTACGCCGTCGCCGTCGTCTCCGGCCTGACCGACATGGACGCGATCACGCTCTCGGCCGCCGAGATGACCGGGCGCGACGGCGTGCGCCCGGGCGTGGCGTGGCGGGCCATCGTGATCGCGGCCATGTCGAACATGGTGTTCAAGACGGGCGTGGCGGCCTCCCTGGGCGGGCGCCGGATGTTCCTGTGGTGCGCGCCGCTCGCGGGCGCGACCCTGGTGACGGGCGGGCTGATCATCTGGCTGTGGCCGGCGTGAGGCCGCGGGGGCGGGGCGGGGCCCCTCCAAGATCCAAGAAACGGAAAACCCGGGGGATACCCCGGGTCACGCCCGGCCGTCGCCCGGGGGCAGGGGCGTGAGGCCGAACCAGCGCTGCACGATGAAGCGCCCGAGGTAGATCAGGGGGGTGATCCCGATGGCGATGAAGAACTTGAGGGTGTAGCCGGTGGCGGCGATCGCCAGGACGTCGGCGAAGGGGGCCGGGGGCCCGCCCCCCGGGAAGAGACGGCGGCCCACGCTGAAGGCCAGCAGGGAGACGATGAAGCTGTCGATCATCTGCGAGACGACCGTGCTGCCCGTGGCGCGCAGCCAGACCATCCGGCCGCCCGTGATCCGCTTGAGGAATCCGAACATCGCGATGTCGGCGAGCTGGCCCACCAGGAACGCGGCCAGCGACGCCACGTACATGACCTTGGCGGAACCGAAGATCGCGTCGAAGCTCTCCTTGGTCACGTTGTAGGGCGCGGGCAGGTAGGGCATCGCCTGCGCGATGTTCAGGACCGCGAAGACGTACAGCCCCATCGCCAGCCCGATGAACGTGACGCGCCGGGCCGCACGGCGCCCGAAGTACTCGTTGATCAGGTCGGTGAGCAGGAACGTCACCGGGAAGGTGAGCATCCCGCAGGTGTGCTCCACCGGTCCGACCTTGAACAGCTTGATGCCCACGATGTCGGCGACGAGCAACGAGGCCACGAAGAACCCGGCCAGCCAGAAGTAGACGCGCTGCGGCACGGAGAGCTCGTGCGGCGGGGCGGTGGCCGGGGGAGGGGGCATGGTCGGCGAGTGTACCGGCGTCGGAGCGCGCGGGCCCGACCCGGCCCGGCATCGCGGGCGCGTGCGATCGACGCGCAGAGTGGACCTACCCTCCCGGCGCGCCATGGGAAGCCGACGATCGAGGCTGCGTCGCGATCTGTGCGCCTCGACGAGCGACGGGACGCTCTACTGCGTCATGGTCGGGGCGGGCGAGTCGTACCTGGCCCTCTTCGCGCTGGCCGCGGGCCTGGGCGAGGTGGCCTCGGGCCTGATCGCGACGGTGCCCCTGCTGGCGGGGGCGGTCCTCCAGACGCTCGGCCCCGCCGGCGTGCGCCTCCTGGGCACCTACCGGCGCTGGATCGTGGCGTGCGCGGCCACGCAGGCCCTCTCCTTCGCGCCGCTGGCGGCCATGGCCCTCCTCGGCCGGGCGCCGGTGTGGCTGCTCTTCGGCGCGGCGACGCTGTACTGGGGCGCGGGGATGGCCACCGGCACGGCCTGGAGCACGTGGATCGGCCAGCTCGTCCCCGGGCGGGTGCGGGCGCGCTACTTCGGGCGGCGCTCGCGGATCGCCAACGCGGGGATCCTCGTCGGGCTCGTCGGCGCGGGGCTGACCCTCGAGCACGGGCCGGCGGCGGGCAACCCCCTGCTGTGGTACGCGCTGATCTTCGCGGTCGCGGGACTGGCGCGCGGGGGGTCGGCGGCGTTCCTGGCCTCGCAGACCGACACCGGCCCCGTGCCCGGGCACCACCGGGACGTGCGCGGGCGCGAGCTGCTGGCGCGCCTGCGCCACGGGCGCGACGGGCGGTTCATCATGGGGCTCTTCCTGGTGCAGCTGGCCGTGCAGGTGTCCCAGCCCTTCTTCACGCCCTACATGCGCGAGGAGCTGGCGCTGTCGTACGACCGGGTCCTGGCGTTGACGGCGGCGTCGTTCCTCGCCAAGGCGCTCACGCAGCCCGCGTGGGGGCGCCTGGCCCAGCGCGTGGGGGCGATGCACCTGCTGTGGGTCGGCGGTCTGGGCCTGGTGCCCCTGCCGGCCCTGTGGCTGGTGTCGAGCGACTTCACGTATCTCATCGTCGCGCAGCTGGGCGCGGGGGCCATGTGGGGGGCCTACGAGATGGGCTCGTTCCTGCTCATCTTCGAGGCCCTGCGCGAGGAGGAGCGCACCAGCCTGTGGACGACCTACAACCTCTTCAACGCGATCGCGATGGTGGCGGGGTCGCTCGTGGGGGCGCAGATGCTCCACGCGCTCGGGCGCGATGCGCCGGCCTACGCGGCGGTCTTCATCGTCTCCGGGGTCGTCCGGCTGGTGGCCGTGGCGTACTTCCTGCGGATGCGCGAGGCCGTGCGCACGCCGGTGCCCGTGGCGATGGGCGTGGACGCCGTGCGCCCCAGCGCCGGGTCGATCACCAAGCCCATCCTGCCAAGCATCTCGGGCGTGGCGCCGGAGGCGGCGGGGGCGGTCGCACCGGATCGGGGAGAGGCGGACGACATGACGGGGTGAGCGAGCGGGGGCGGGGAGAAAGTACAAAGCGGGGTCCCCGGAGGGGCGAGGAGGCTCTTCGCCGCGGAGCGGCGCGCGACTGTTGCCAGGGTGCGCAGCGTCGCTTCGACGCCAGCCCCTGGAAACCGGCCCCTCCGGGGCGAAGAGGGTTACGCGTCGTTCCCGGTGCGCGCTCACGTCTCAGGGCTTGGGCGTGGCCCGCTCCCAGGGGCCGCGGATCGCCAGGGTCAGGCCGTCCTCCTGCAGGTTCAGGAAGAGGGTCGAGCCGTCGGGGCTGAAGGTGCTCCCGGCCAGTTCCGAGTTGCTCCGGGCGTTGCGGGCCAGGCGGTAGACGCCGCCGCGCGCCGTGATCCCCAGCAGGTCGTCGGCGCCGTTGGGGTCATCCTCGCAGACGATGAGGTCGCCCCACGGGGCGGCGCAGATGTTGTCGGGGTTCTTGATGAAGGAGACGCCCGTGGGCTCGACGATGAGGTCGAGCTGCCCCGGCGACGTTTCTTCCCAGGTGGAGCCCTCGTGGGGGCCGGGGCGGTAGCGCCAGATCTGGCCCTGCTTCTGGGGGCCGCCCTCGGTGCAGCAGAAGTACGCGCCGGCGGCGAGGGCGGGCGCGCCCGCGCGCGCGGGGCGGGCGGGGGCGTCGGCC
>CAYWOF010000097.1:0-9861 GCA_964459825.1 uncultured Phycisphaeraceae bacterium
CGTGGCCTCGAAGTAGAACTGGATCACCGAGCCGCACGGGGCCGCGGGCAGGGTGCCCTCGAGGATCGAGCCGCTCACCGGGATGAGGTTGCTGGGCGTGAACGGGCCCGAGGCGCCCACGCGCGCGTAGAGCTTCTCACTCCCCGCGGCGGGCGAACCGAGGATGTTGACGCGGACGTTGGCCGCCGTCCCCGGCGCCACGTAGGCCGGCACGGGATTGGCCGCGCCGAGGATGACCGGCGCCCGCGCGAACTCCGCGAGCGCGAGGACCGCCTCGACGTTCTCCTCGCCCGTCGGGATGATCTGCTCGGCCGGGAGGATGAAGCCGCCGGGCGAGCCGCGCAGCTCGACGGTCCAGGACAGGCCGCCGCGATCGCCGTACATCCAGTCGGGCACGATCCCCGAGGCCGGATAGAGCGTCGCGTAGCTGGGTCCCGTGACGTAGTTCTGCCCGTGCACGCCCTGGATGGCGTCGTGCATGGCCAGCCCCAGGGTGAGCAGCAGCGGATGGTCCGGCGGCAGGTTGGAGGTGTAGCCCCAGGGCGAGAGGATGTACGGCCCGTAGCTGTGGAAATCGATGTGCGCGACGAGGTGGTTGACGCCGATCACGTAGTCGCGAACGACCTGCGTCTCCGGCTCGCTGAACGGGGCGGTGCCGCGGTAGGTGTCGCTGCTGGGGTTGCTCGACGAGCCCTCGCCGCCCCACTGGTACCCCCAGTTGCGGTTGAGGTCCACGCCGAAGGAGCCTCCCGCGTTCGGGCGCCGGTTCTTGCGCCACAGGCGCTCCGTGGTGTGGGTGAAGACGTACCCGTCGGGGTTGACGATCGGGATGATGTGGAACTCGACCGCGTCGACCAGCGACTGCACCTGCGGGTTGGTGGCGTACCCGGTCAGCAGGTAGTCCGTGACGAACATCACGGTCATCGGGCTGATCCACTCGCGCGCGTGCTGCGTGCCGTTGAAGACCACGTCCGGGCGCGCGCTCGGCGAGCCCGGCCCGGTGATGCGCACGCCCACGATGTTCCGACCCTCGAGCGACTGCCCGGCCGTGAAGGGAGTCACGAGGTTCGGGTACGTCGCGGCGAACTCGCCGAGCTTGGCCACGACCTGGTCGTAGGTCTTGTAGTCGAGGAACCAGTCGCCGTCGAGACCCGGCGCCCGGGCCGCCAGGCGGGCCGCCTCGGCATCGATGAGGTGCTGCACATCCTCCACCACGACCCGGAAGGTCAGCCCCGCCGCCTCCACCGCCCGGAGTTGGTCGGGCGTGACCATGATGTCCACCGGGCCGCCGATGGCGATGTGGTGCGACCAGACATCATCCGTCAGGGCCAGGGCCGTGCGCAGCTCGCGCATGGTTCGCGGCTGGACCTGGATGACCTTGGCGCCGTCATGCCGGACCCGCGCATCCTGCGCGCCCGCGCTCGAGGCGAGCAACGCCACTCCTGCGACCATCCACGCTGCGCCATGACCGCTCTTCATCTCAGGTCCCTCCGCTGATGGACCGCAGCCCGTTCGGGCACTGACCGGGACGCGGACCCAATTAGACCGCGCCGGGTCGCGTTCCGCAACGCCGGTTGAGCAGGAATCCGGACCATACGGGCGGCATCCCGGGCCAGTTCCGGCCGAAGCCCGATGGGGCGATATTCTGGGACGCGATGGGATGGAATCGAGCTCCCACCGTCGCCTTTCTGATGGCCCTCGTCGCGGCGGGCCTGACGGGCTGCCGGGCCGCGGCACCCCGTTCCACCTTCGATCGCGAGGTGGTCGCGGCCGACCACGCTGTGGCTTCCGGCGCGGGCGCCGAGATGCTCCGGCGGGGCGGCAACGCCGTAGATGCCGCGGTGGCGACCAGCTTCGCCCTCTCGGTTGTCCGCCCGTTCTCGTGCGGAATCGGAGGCGGCGGCTTCATGGTCTGCTACTTCAGCGATGCCGGCCTGGCCGACCAGGCGCGCCTGGGGCGCGACCCGCCCCGCACCGTGGCCATCAACTACCGCGAGGTGGCCCCCGCGTCGGTCGGTCCGGACTTCTACGAACGCCCGGAGAACGAGGGCGCCAGCGAGCGCGGGGGCCGGTCGATCGGCGTCCCCGGGACGGTGGCGGGGCTGCTGCACGCGCTGGCGGCGTACGGGACGCTCGATCGGGCCACGGTCCTGGCACCCGCCATCCGTGCCGCCGAGGAGGGGTTCCTCGTCGATCTCGCGTACATGGAGATGGCCGCGGAACTCATCGAGGATTTCGAGTCCAGCCCGGACTGGAAAACCCGGTTCCCCTTCGTCTGGGGGCGGATGCTGAACGAGGGACGCGTCGGCGAGGGCGATCGCATCCGCCTTCCGGAGCAGGCGGAGGCCCTCCGCCTCATCGCCCGGGGAGGCGCGGACGCGTTCTACAGCGGCCCGATCGCGCGGGCCATCGTGGCGTCCGCCGGCGAGGATGGCGGTGTGCTCACGCTGATCGACCTGGCGGGGTACCGCGTGGCCGAGGTCGAGCCGCTGCGCTTCGAGTTCGCGGGACGCGAGCTCCTGACCATGCCTCCGCCCTCGAGCGGCGGCGTGGCGATGGGCCAGGCCCTGGGCATCTACCAGCGCCTCGGCGCGCCCGATCGCCGCACGCTCGCCGGCTTCCACGGGCTCGTGGAGTCCTTCAAGCACGCGTTCGCCGACCGGGCCGAGTGGCTCGGCGATCCCGGCTTCGTCGAGGTGCCCGCCGGGCGGCTCCTCGCGGGCGAGTATCTCGACGCGCGGAGTACGGCGATCGATCCGGAGCGGGCCCTCTCGCCCGAGCGCTACGGCACGCGCGACGCGAGCCGGGCGGCGCCCGCGGTCGGGCCCAACGACGGCGGCACCAGCCACATCAGCGTCGTGGACGCCGCCGGCAACGCCGTCGCCTGCACCGAGACGATCAACCTGGAGTTCGGCTCGCTGGTCGCGGTCGAGGCGTGGGGCTTCCTGCTCAACGATGAGATGGACGACTTCACCACCGTGCGCGGCCGGCCCAACGCGTTCGGCCTCATCCAGGGCGAGCGGAACAGCCCCGCTCCCGGCAAGCGCCCGCTCTCGAGCATGACCCCCACGATCGTCGTCGGCGCCGATGGGGGCGTGGAGGTGGTTGCCGGCGCCTCCGGCGGGCCGCGCATCATCACGGCCACGGCGCAGGCCATCCTGGCGTGCGTGCTGGAGGGGGCCGGCGCCGATGAGGCGGTGGCCCGCCCGCGCTGGCACCACCAGTGGATGCCCGATGTGCTCCGGGTCGAGGAGTGTTGGCTGGGCGCCGGCGTCGAGGGGTTCCGGGGCGACGAGCTCAGGGAACGCCTTGCCGGGCAGGGCCACCAGCTCGCGATCACGGACGATGTCGGCGTCGTCCAGCTCATCCGACGCGCCCGCGCCGGGAGCGGCTGGGAGGCGGCCTGCGACCCACGCAAGGGCGGCCGGCCCGCGGGCCGCTGATTCGGCGGTGGCGCCCGGGCGATCCAAGGAAAACGCCCGGACCGTGGCGGCCCGGGCGCTCCACTCGCTCGTTGACCTCACGGGGTCCGCCCCGCGAGCGTGTGTCTTCAGCGACGCCGGCGCAGCGCGACCAGACCGCCGACCCCGAGGAGGGCCAGCGTGCCCGGCGTGGGCACCACGTAGAAGTCGCGCGCGTGGAACCCGGAGGCGAGCTGGACCTGCTGGGTGCCGTCGAGGGAGACCTCGAAGATCGCCGCGTTGAGGAATCCGCCCATCTCGTCGGACTGATCGACGATCAGGCGGTTCGTGAAGGCGTTGTACACGATCGCCTCGGGGTTGAGCAGGCCGCCCCGCACGAGCGCCAGGCTCTGGAACTGGCCCGCGTTGTCCAGGGTCATGCGGTAGATCGCACCCCGCTCCCAGTCGGTGAGATACAGGTCGTTGGTCCCCGGAACGCTGGTGACGCCGCGCACCTGCGTCAGCGGCACGGCGAAGGGCGCGTTGCTGAAGTCGTAGACCAGCGTCATCATCAGCTCGGGGCTGCCCGGCACGACCGAGGCCCGCCAGAGCGTGCTCCCGTCGTCGTCCCCGCCCGTGCCGGCGAAGGCCCCGCCGTTGAGCGCGGTCACGAAGTAATCGTTCGAGTGCTGGTCCCGCGTCATGTAGAACCCGGCCTCGTAGCGCGGACGCGGGTTGCCCAGCGGCGGCTCGTTGAAGGCCATGTGCACGCCGACCCCGTTGGCGGGGATGCCCAGGATGCCATCGCGCGAGGTCTGCGCGATCGGGCCGAACGGGTTGTTCACGGCGAGGAACCGGCTGCTCTGCTGGTCGTAGACCATCCCGCCCGGGTTCTGGATCGGATCACTCGAGACGAACGTCGAGACCTGCGGCACACCGAAGAGGTCTCCGACCCGGATGATCCGCGCCGTGCTCGGGTTCGAGATGAAGTACGGGCCATCGCCGAAGTAGTACGCGCCATCGGGTCCGCGCGCGATCCCGCCCAGACGGGTGCTCCCGCCCGACAGGTCCACGAGCGTGGACACGGTGCCCCCGCTGATCAGGCCGATCCGGTCGTTCGTGAAGTCCGTGAACACGATGTCCCCGGGGTTCTGCGCGAGCGCGGGGCCCGCCAGACCGACGAGGGCGAGGGATGCGAGGAGTCCTGTCTTGGTCATGGCCGTTCTCTCCGGTGTTGGCTTGGAGCGATGGTCCGCGGCGTGGGCAAGCCCAGCCCTCCCCTCGAGCGCCGCCGGATGCGCACGAACTCACGGGGACGACGCGTCCCCGGTGTGGTCAGGTTGTTGGGGATCACCGCCCCGTTTGGACTCAGGTCGCCCGCCTCCGCGGGCCCCCGTCTAGGGTCGGCGTCCCTCTCTCGTCCTGGTCAAGCCAAGCTTACCCGCGCGCCCATGTCGTTGTCGAGCGCAATCCATGCATCCGGGCCGAACTTGACGGAACCCAAACCCGCGCGCCGCGCAGCCGGCAACGTACGCCCCCGGGACGTCAGCCAGCCCGTGAACCCCCTCACCCCGGTCCCCCTACAACCACGGGCCATGGCCACGCTCCCGGCGGCCCCATCCGAGGCCGCGCCCATCCCGGTCGATCCGGCCGCCACCGCGACGTCCGCCGGTTTCGACGCCCTGCGCGCGCGCCTGTCGCTCGTGTGGGTGGCCCACGCGGTCGTGGACTTCTTCGCGGCGATCATCGTGCCCCTGCTCACGGTCCTGGAGGGCCGGCTCGCGCTCTCGCCGATGCAGGGCGCGATCCTCCTCGGCGTGGGGTCCGTCTGCTCCGGGGGGATCCAGCCGATCGTCGCGGCGCTGACCGACCGCTTCGACACGCGCAAGCTCGGCACCATCGGCCTGGCCGTCGCGGCCGTCGCGATCGGACTCGTCGGCCACGCGGAGAGTTACGCGCAGCTCCTGGTTCTTCAGATCGTCGGGACCATGGGCATCGGCGCGTTCCACCCCGTCGCCGCCGCCGCGTCCGGCCATCTCGCGGCCTCGCGCCGATCCGCGGGCGTCGCCGTGTTCTTCGCGGCCGGGATGATCGGGAGCATCGGCGGAAGCCTCTTCGCGCCCTTCTTCTCGCGGCGCTTCGGGCTGCCGGCCCTGGTGTGGACGATCCCACCGGGCGTGCTCGCCGCGCTCTGCCTCGGCTGGGCCATCCACTCGATTCCCCACCGGCACGACGGCGCCCACGATGCGCACCGGGCCCTGACCGCCGCCGCGCGGCGCGCCCGCTGGCGGGCCATCGGCCTCCTGTACTGCGGCAACGCGCTGCGCTTCACCGTGAACATGGCCCTGGTGCAGCTCGCCGTGCGCCTCTGCGAGCAGATCGCCCTGCGCGAGGCCGGCGCCTCCGTGCTCGACCAGGCCCTGCGCACCCGCGCCTCAACCCTCAACGGACCCATGCAGGCCGCCATGGTGATCGGCATGGGCGCGGGCGGCCTGGGCCTGGGCATGATCCTCCCGCGCCGCCACGAGAAGGCGGCGCTCGTGCTCGTTCCCCTCGCGGGGGCCCTGGCGCTCGGGGCCATCCCCTTCGCGGGCCCCGTGGGGATGTGGGCGGCCGTCGCCCTCTCGGGCCTGGGCTTCGCCGGCGTCATCCCCCTCACGATCGCGCTGGCCCAGCGTCTGCTCCCGCACCGGACCGGCCTGGCCTCGGGGCTGATGATGGGCGGCGCGTGGATGATCGCCGCGGTGGGGCCGTGGCTCGCCGAGCTGCTCCGGCGCGAGCTCGGGCTGCCGGGCGCGTTCGGTGTGGTGGCGGGGCTGCTTGCGGGGGCGGGGCTCGTGTCCCTGGCGCTGCCCGGGCGGGTGCTCCGGCAGTCGCACGAGGGCGGGGGCTGAGTACGCACGCGGAGAGTGACGAGCGAAGAACGAAGAGCGGGCGGCGAACGCGCGGGCCTCGCGGTTCGCCTTTCGCTTTTCGTTCTTCGCTTCGGACCGCGTGGTCCGTTACAAACCCGTTACACCCCGGACGCCGATTGATCGGTACATAGAAGCGTCGGCGAGGCCCGACCGGGCCCGCCCATGGCCGGTCCATTCCGGACCGCACGGGGAGCGATGCAATGGCAACTCATGGACTGGTGTCGAGCGCGTGCCGGTACGTCCTGGCCCTCGGTCTGGCCCTCCTGCCGTTCCCGGGCGCGGCCCGGGCCCAGGACGATGGCGGGGGGACCGTCATCATCATGCCACAGAACCGGCACGCGGTGATCTACCACCCTCACCACCCGCACCGCCCGGCGCCGGTCGTGAAGGTCACCACCGTCCACACGGATGTGGCGATCGGCGACCAGGTCGGCACCACGACGATCGCCATGACGATCAGCAACACCGGCCCCGGGCCGCAGGAGGCCCAGGTGCTCGTGCCCGTCCCGGATGGCGCGAGCATCCGGTCCTTCGGGCTCGACAGCCTCGGCTCCGAGCCGACGGCCAAGCTCCTTCCGCGCGATGAGGCCCGGCGGATCTACACCCAGATCGTCTCGTCCATGAAGGACCCCGGGCTGCTGGAGTTCGTCAACTGCGGGCTCATCCGGTCGAGCGTGTTCCCGATCCCCGCGGGCGGCACCCAGACCGTCCGCCTGACGTACGAGCACCTGCTCCCCGCCGATGGCGATCGGATCGACTACGTGCTCCCGCGGACCGATGCCCTGGAGCCCAGCGAGGTCAGGTGGACCGTCGCCGTCGATGTGCGCTCCAGGCGCCCGATCTCGACCGTCTACTCCCCCAGCCACGAGATCGTGACCGAGCGGATCGATGCCAACCACGTCGTCGTCCGCGCCACGGCCGAGTCCGCCGCGAACCCGGGCTCGTTCCGCCTCTCGTACCTGCTCGAAGCGCTGGGCGATGGCGGGGTGTCCGCGACGCTCGTCGCCTATCCCGATCCCGAACTGGGCCCCGACGCGGGCTACTTCCTGCTCCTGGCGGGCCTGCCCGCCCAGGCGCCGCAGAAGGCCGAGGTCAAGCCGCGCGAGGTCACCCTCGTCATCGACCGCTCCGGCTCCATGCGTGGCCAGAAGATGGACCAGGCCCGCGAGGCCGCGCTCCAGGTCGTCGAGGGCCTCAAGCCCGGTGAGTACTTCAACATCATCGACTACTCCGACTCCATCGCCAGCTTCGCCGAGAAGCCCGTGGCCAAGAACGACCAGACGATCCAGCAGGTCCGGGAGTACATCAAGAGTCTCACCGCCAACGGCGGCACGAACATCCACGACGCCCTGCTCGAGGCCCTGCGCCAGGCTCCGACCGAGGGCACGCTGCCCGTCGTGCTCTTCCTGACAGACGGCCTGCCGACGGTGGGCCAGACGGGCGAGAAGGACATCCGCGATGCGGCCAAGGCGGCCAACGCGTCGGGTCGGCGGATCTTCACCTTCGGCGTCGGCTTCGACGTCAACGCGCCGCTCCTGACCGGCATCGCGCGCGGGTCGCGGGCCACGAGCACGTTCGTGCTGCCCGAGGAGGATGTCGAGGTGAAGGTCGGGCAGGTCTTCCGGCGACTGCACGGGCCGGTCATGGACAGCCCCACGATCGCGGCCCTGGACGGGAGCGGCGCCGTGACCACGCGCGCCGTGCGCGAGATGCAGCCGAGCACGCTCTCCGACCTCTTCGAGGGCGACCAGGTGATCCTGCTCGGTCAGTACCACGGGGCGGAGCCGCTCAAGCTGCGCCTGACGGGCAACTTCTATGGTCAGTCGCGCCAGTTCGACTTCGGCTTCGAGACGGCCAAGGCCTCGGCCCGGAACTCGTTCGTGCCGCGCCTGTGGGCCAGCCGCAAGATCGCCTCGCTCATCGAGGAGATCCGTCTCGCCGGCGCCGGCGGCGCCCCGCAGCCCGGCACCGAGGACCCGCGCACCAAGGAGCTCGTGCAGGAGGTCGTGCGCCTCTCGGTGAAGTGGGGGATTCTGACGGAGTACACGGCGTTCCTGGCCCTCGAGCCAGGAACGAACCAGGTCTACGGCTTCGCCGGTTCCATCATCGATTCACGGGGCGTCGCACGACCCGGCGGCGCGTACGACCCCAGCGCGGGCATCGTCGGCGAATACAGGATCTCCGGCGGCGCTCCCAGCTACGACGAGGTTCCCGCAATCGCCCTGCGGGAGGTTCTCGACAAGGCCGGGCGCACTCGCGAGGGCGCGGCCGCCGTCAGCCAGGATGTGAACGTCGTCACGCAGCTCGGCCAGGCTTGGGAGAACAAGCTCAACTGCTTCATCGCCACGGACATGCAGAAGGTCGAGATCCGCTCCGTCTGCCAGGTCGCGGACCAGACCCTCTTCTGGCGCGGCACGCGCTGGGTCGATGCCCGCGTCCTCGAGAAGGAGGCCGAAGCCCCGGACCAGACCATCGAGTTCGCCAGCGACGCCTACTTCAAGCTCGCCGATGAGCTCGCCGCCGCCAACCAGCAGGGCCTCCTCGCCCAGGCCGGCGATATCTACCTGATGCACAAGGGCCAGCGTGTGCTGGTCAAGGGAGCCACCGAGTAGACGCCGAGCCTGAGTGACGCCGAGCCTGAGCCTTCGAAGGCTCGGATACCTCCGCCAAGCGCCTGGAACAGCACTGCGATCTGGGACAATCGATCCGAGGCTTCGTCGAAGACTCCTCAGCCTCGGCGTCCACCGGACCATTCCACGGAGCACGCCATGAACGCCCGCACCACCGCCCTCTTTCTCGCTCTCGCCGGCCTCGCCGCGCCCTGCGTGGCGCAGAACGACAAGCCCCCGGCGCCGGCCCAGGCCGCCCCCGCCGCGCAGCCCGACCGCCCGCGCATCGACGTCGTCTTCGTCCTCGACACCACCGGCTCCATGTCCGGCCTCATCGAGGGCGCCAAGCAGAAGATCTGGTCCATCGCCAACGCCATGGTCACGGCCCAGCCGCGCCCCGAGATCCGCATGGGCCTCGTCGGCTACCGCGACCGGGGCGACGCCTACATCACCACCATCACCGACCTCACCGACGACCTCGACGCCGTCTACGCCGCGCTCATGAAGTTCAGCGCCGATGGCGGCGGCGACGGGCCCGAGAGCGTCAACCATGCGCTCCACGAGGCGGTGCACAAGACGCACTGGCGCCCCGACGCCCCGGCCGCGAGCTATCTGAAGCTGATCTACCTCGTGGGCGATGCCCCGCCCCACATGGACTACGAGCAGGATGTCAAGTACCTCGACACCTGCGCCGCCGCGGCCAAGGCCGGCATCATCATCAACACCGTCCAGTGCGGCACGATGTCCGAGACGACGCCGATCTGGCAGGAGATCGCCCGCAAGGCCGAGGGCGAGTACATCGCCATCGAGCAGTCGGGGGGCATGGTCGCGATCGCCACGCCCATGGATGAGGAGCTCGCCCGCCTCGGTGCCGAGCTGGACACGACGCTCGTCGCCTATGGCTCGGCGCGCGAGCAGGCCGCCATGGCCGACAAG
>CAYWOF010000098.1:0-9657 GCA_964459825.1 uncultured Phycisphaeraceae bacterium
GACCGGCCTGCCCTGGGTGATCGCCAAGTGGGCGCAGAGGCCCGATGGGGAGATGCGCCACGGCGCCGATAGCGCCCGCTGGATCAGCGGCCCCGAGGCGCGCCGGCGCGTCCACCGCCTCCGGGCACGGGTCGACGCGATCGTCACGGGCGTCGGCACCGTCCTCGCCGATGATCCCCTGCTCACGGCGCGAAGCGTCCGCCCGCATCGGACGGCCCGGCGCGTGGTCGTCGATCCTCAACTCCGCACGCCCCTGAGCTCTTCCTTGGTGCGCACCGCCCGGAGCGTCCCCGTGACCCTGGTGATCGACCAGACGCTCCGCGTGACGTCCGTGGATGGCCTGGACCTGATCCGCGTGCCCTGCCCCGAGGGCCGGGCCGATCTCCGGGCCGCGATGGCCGAGCTCTCACGGCGGCACGGCGTGACGACCGTGCTCCTGGAAGCAGGCCCGACGCTCCTGGGCTCGTTCCTCGCCGACGACCTCGTCGATCAGGCCGTGGTGCACATCCCCGGGGCCCCGGCGATCGCCTTGGAGGGACTTGGAGGTCTTGTAAGGCCCGCGGCCGATCGCCTGTCACTCTGCCGGCGCCGGGTGGCGGGCCTCGATGCCGAGCTCTGGTTCTACCGGCACCCCGAGGCGGCACGACGCAACTCTCTGTGAACAGGGTCTTTGTGCAAACCGGACCCGCGAGTTGCTATTGACGGAGCGGGCTGCCCTCGGTACCTTGAGGCCCTTCGAGTGACCGGGCCGGATGCGCCGGGTGAGCGACTGCCGCCCAGCCCGCACGGTTCGCCTCGAGAGGGAGCACGGACATGGTCTCAAGACTGGTTGTCGGCGCGCTCGCGGGTGTGACACTCGCCTGCGCCGGATCCGCCGTGGCCCGCCCCGACACCGTCACCGAGTGGAACGGCGCGCTGCTGGACGCCATCCGCGTGGCGGGCGGCGGGCCGGGCGAACTGACGCGGGCCAGCGCCGTGGTGCAGGCCTCGGTCTACGACGCCGTGAACTCGATCCACGGCGGGTACCAGGCCTACCACGTCTACACGCCCACCCCCGGCGCCTCCATGGAGGCGGCGGCGGCTTCCGCGGCCCATCGGGCACTCGTCGCGATGTTCCCCTCCCAGCAGGCGACCTTCGATGCCAGGCTCGCCACCTCGCTGGGGGCGATCCCGAACGGCCCGGCCAAGACGGCGGGCATCAGCCTCGGAACCAGCGTCGCCGACCAGATCGTGGCCCTGCGGGCCAACGATGGCGCCACCAACACGATCAACTACGTGCCCAACCCCGCCCCCGGCTTCTGGCAGCCCACCCCGCCCGCCAACGCCGCGGCGTACGGCGCGCACTGGCGCAACGTGACGCCGTGGACCATGGGGAGCGCCTCCCAGTTTCGCCCGCCGGCGCCGCCCGCGCTGACCAGCGCGGCCTACACCACCTCCTTCAATCAGGTCAAGGACCTGGGGGCGATCAACAGCGTCAATCGCACTCCCGACCAGACGGAGATGGCGATCTTCTGGGCCAACGACCGGAACGGCACGTACAAGCCCATGGGCCACTGGAACGCGATCGCGCAGATCATCGGAGAGCAGCGCGGCAACACGCTGGTGGACAACGCTCGCCTCTTCGCCGCCATGAACGTCGCCATGGCCGATGCCGCCATCGTCGCCTGGGATGCCAAGTACGAGTACGAGTTCTGGCGCCCCGTCACGGGCATCCACCGGGCCGATGAGGACGGCAACCCCCTGACGGCCCCGGACCCCAACTGGCAGCCCCTGGCGGACCAGCTCCCCCTTCCGAACACCCCTCCCTTCCCGGCCTACACGTCGGGGCACGCCACGTTCGGCGCGACGGCCGCCGAGGTGATGCGCGAGTTCTTCGGCACGGATGTCATCTCGTTCCTGTGCGGGACCGACGAGGACCCGAACATGTTCAGGCAGTTCACGAGCCTCACGCAGGCCGCCGACGAGAACGCCTGGAGCCGCGTCTACCTCGGTGTTCACTGGGACTTCGACGCGACGCTCGGCCTCGAGACCGGCACGCAGCTCGGCGACTACGTCTTCCACAACTACTTCCAGGCCATCCCCGCGCCGGGCACGGGGGCGCTCCTCGGCGCCGGCGTGCTCCTGCTGTCGCGTCGGCGGCGCTGAGCGTCGCGGAGGGCCGATCGCTCACACGAACGCGAGCCGCTCCTGCACGCGGGCGCGCAGACGGTCGCCATCGGCCTCGACGAGCAGCGCACGCCCCGCATCGCCGAAGCCGGGCCGGACCGGGGCGAAGCAGATCGGGGCCGAGCCCATCAGCGGGCTGGGCGCAGCGCTGGTCACGATGCCGATCGGCTCGGCGGTCTCGGCCGCGTCGAACACCGCCGACCCGGTCTCGGGCATCGGACCATCGGGGAGCGGACCCGCCGGCTCGCACCGCAGGGCCACCAGCGTGCGCTTCGAGTGCCCGCGTGACTCCATGCGCGCGACGATCTCCTGCCCGAGGTAGCAGCCCTTGGTGAACGAGACCCGGTCGCGCAGCACCCCCGTCTCGTGGGGGAGCGAGTCGAGACCGAAGTCGATGTTGTAGAGCGGCGTTCCGCCCTCGATGCGAGCGATGTTGTACGCCCCCCAGCCGCCCAGACGCAGGCGCGCGGGCGTCGGCGCCGCGGCGCCGGCGCGACCCGGGTCGGGTGGGGGGTGGGGAGGGGCGAGGGCCGCAAGGCCGTCGTAGACCCGGCCGGCGGCCTCGATCGGGACCGAGAGCTCGAATCCGGGAGCGCCGGCGACGTCCTGCCGCTCGACGAGGACCTCGGTTTCCGCAAGGCGGACCGTGCACGCGCGGTCCGGCGCGAGGTCGGCGACCGGGGCGCCGGCGATGGGCGTCGAGAGCTCCCGGAGCAGGGCGCCCGCGCCGGGGCCGTGCAGGGCCAGCCGGTGCGTGGTCCGGGTGGCATCCTCGATGGCCACATCCTCGGTGATGATGTAGGCGGTCAGGCCGGCGATCGTGCGCGGCGCGGCGTGGGCGTCGAGGTCCACGATGGTGCGCCCGTCCAGCTCGGTCAGGCGCAGGTCGGCATCGATCCGTCCCTTCTTGTTGAGCCAGAAGGAGCGGCGCGACTCGAAGGGCGCGAGCCCCTTGAGCTGCTGGGTGAGCATGCGCTGGAGGAAGTCGAGGCGATCGGCGCCCGTGACGACCAGCGTGGCGCGCTGGGGCTGGTCCAGCAGCAGGCAGGAGCGCCGGACGGCCGCGTACTCGAGTTCCAGCGCGCCGAACGTGGCGACGAGCTCGATGGGAGCGTCGGGAGGACCGTAGGGAATCAGCGTCGCGCCGGCGGCTCGGTGGCGTTCGAGGAGCGGGGAGGGGTGGGCCACGCGGGAGGGTATGGGGCGTTGGGCCGACCCGGTGCCGCCGTGTCCGCCGCGAGCGGGCCGCCGGCGCGCGCCTCGGGCGCCCCCCTCGGACCGTGCCCGGCGGCCCTACGCTGCGCCATGATCCACCCCTGGCATGGCGTGACCCCCGGCATCGAGGGGAGCGAGCTGCCCTCGTGCTTCCGGGCGGTCATCGAGATCCCCCGGGGCTCGAACCTCAAGTACGAGCTCGACAAGTCGACGGGCCTGCTCAAGCTCGACCGGGTGCTCTCCTCCGCGGTCTTCTACCCGGCCAACTACGGGTTCATCCCGCAGACGCTCGCGGAGGACAACGACCCGCTCGACGTGCTGGTGTACTGCACCGAGCCGATCCCGCCCCTGTGCCTGTGCGAGGCGCGCTCGGTCGGCGTGATGTCCATGGTGGACCACGGCGATGCGGACCACAAGATCATCGCCGTCCTCATGCAGGACCCGATCTACTCCGAGTTCGAGAAGGCCAGCGACTTCCCGCGCCACATCTTCAAGATGCTGCGCCGCTTCTTCGAGGACTACAAGACCCTCGAGGGCAAGGAGGTCGCGGTGGACGAGATCATGCCCGCCGAGGCCGCGCACGCCATCATCGAGTCCTCCCTCCAGCGCTACTGGGCGGCCCGCCAGCGCGGCGGGATGAAGGGGATGTAGGCCCGGCGGGGGTCGTCTCGCCTGCCGGGACAGTCGAGCCGGGCTCGCGTCGCCGCAGGGGGGGTGGTGCTGTATCCTCTGGGCCATGCTGCCGGGCGTCGAGCGGATCCTCATCGATCGGGAGCGCATCGCGGCGCGGGTGCGCGCCCTGGGAGCCCAGATCGCGGCCGACGTGGCGCGCACCGAGAGCGGCTCGGCCGGAGGCGATCGGGTCGTGCTGGTGCCCATCCTGACCGGCGCCATGGTGTTCGTGGCCGACCTGATCCGGCAGATGCCCGTCCGCCTGAGCCTCGGAGTCGTCACGGTATCGACCTACCCGGGCGCATCGGTCGAGTCGCGCGGGGCCTCGATGCGCGGCGCCCTGCCGCAGGACCTGGGCGGGAAGCACGTGCTGATCGTCGACGATGTGCTCGACTCCGGCGGGACCATCGGCCTGGTGCGCCGGCTCATCGCCGAGCAGCGCCCGGCCAGCCTGCGCGCGTGCGTCCTGCTGCGCAAGGCCCGCGCCAAGGCGGCGGGGATCGGCGCCGAGTACATCGGGTTCGAGATCGGGGATGAGTTTGTGGTCGGGTACGGGCTCGACTACGACGGGCACTACCGGAATCTGGCCGATATCGCGGTGCTGGGCGCGACCTGAACGCGGAAGGGCTGGGCGCGGATGAACGCACATCGGCACGGATCGAGAGCGGAGCGTGGGGACCAGCGTCCCGACACGGCGGCTCCATCGCCCCGGAAGCGCCGGCGATGAGGGCGGAAAGCCCCAGAACGCCGCGTTTCGTGCCCGCCGATGAGCGCATCGTGCTGCGGGTGCGCCCCGCCCTGCCGTTCATCCCCCCGGGGCCGGCGTGGATCTGGGCCCCCCCGCTGCTGATGCTCGGCCTGTGGCTGGTCCTGCGCCCGCTGGGCGCGTGGCTCGGCGGCGGGGCGCGCCTGGCGCCCCTGGCCACCATCGGGCTGATCCTGCTCGGCGTGTGGGCCCTTTGGGCGATCCTCGAGTGGTGGTCGCGCGTGTACGTCCTGACGGAGCGGCGCATCGTCGTGGTGGCGGGGTTCGCACGCCAGGTGGTGGGGGATGTGCCGCTCGAGAACGTGCAGCACCTGACCGTGAGCCGCTCCATCCTCGAGCGTCTGCTCGGGCTGGGCACGGTGGGGATCGCGACGGCGGGGGGCGATGGTCCGGTGGTGAACTGGCTCGCGGTCTCGAACCCCGTGGCGGTGCTGGAGACCATCCGGCGACAGGCGGACAGGGCGGGTCGGAGTGGGACCCGGAGCTCGGTTCCCGCGATCGACGCGCCCGCGGGACCGGGGGCTCATGCCCAACCTCCCCGCCCACCCGGGCGACCGCTGGTCATCGGCCTGGCCGGCGGCATCGGCGCGGGCAAGAGCGAGGTCGCTCGGCTGCTCGCGGAGCTGGGCTGCGTCGTCGTCGATTCGGACGTCCAGGCGCGCGCCGCGCTCGAGCGCCCCGAGGTGAAGGAGACGCTGCGCAACTGGTGGGGCGATCGCGTGCTCGCCCCGGACGGCCGGGTGGATCGGTCGGCCATCGCCTCGATCGTGTTCAAGGACCCCGCCCAACGGGAGCGCCTCGAGGGTCTGATCCACCCGCTCATCAAGCAGCGCCGGGCCGAGTTGGTCGCGCGCGCGGCGTCCGCTTCGGCGCCCGGTGTGGTGGTCGATGCGCCCCTCCTCTTCGAGGCCGGTGTGGACGCGGAATGCGATGCGGTGATCTTCGTCGAGGCGCCGCGCGAGGTCCGCCTCCGGCGCGTGCGCGAGGCCCGGGGCTGGGACGAGGCGGAGCTGGCCCGGCGCGAGGCCAGCCAGATGCCCCTCGAGGAGAAGCGTCGGCGGTCGAGCGCGGTCGTGGTCAACGATGGCGACACGGTCGCGCTGCGCGCGCGGGTGCGCGACGCATTCGCGCGGCTCGGCTCGCCGGAACGCGACGCGTGAGCGAAGCCCCGCGTGGGGATGCCGGCGACAGCCCGGTAGCGTGGCGCCACCTTCGAAGACGCCCGGGAGTGGCCCGGGCGTCGGACCGAAGGTATACTGTTGGTGTCATCGGTCGGCGGTTTGCCGGCCGCACAACCACTCGCGGGTCGAATGAGCAGGCCGGCCGGGCCATGTCCCGGTGCGGTGGAGCCTCAGGAGGCCGCGCAGTTCGGTTCCCGCCTCGGGCCCGCGAGGGCCCCCAGACCCGATCCAGTCCAACGACACGCGCGAGGAAGAGGGTTCCCGGCAGGTCCGATGCGGACGGAGCGGGGTCGGTCAAGGAAGTTGGCGCAGCATGGCGAAGACAACGAGCGTCGTAGACGAGGCCAGCAAGGCGAAGGCGCCGTCGGTGCAGGTCCCCGCACGCAAGACGGCGGGTGAGGAGCGCGCCGGAGCGGACGGGGGGCAGAGGCCCCGTCGTGAGGAGGGCGACCGTTCCGAGTCCCCGCCGCCGCGGGAGATGACTCCGCCACGTCCGCCGTCGGGATCGGCGGGCGAGGCAGGGCCCGGCCAGCCCGCTGGCGCGCCGCCCACGCAGCCCCGTCCCCAGGGTCCGGGCGGCCCGTCGGGCTACGGTGGGCAACCGGGCGGTGGGGGCCAAGGGGGTCCGGGGGGCCAGGGGGGGCAGGGGGGGCAGGGCCAGCCGCACTACGGCCCGCCCGGCATGGGCGGCCATCGGCGCAAGAAGAAGCGCCGCAAGGGCGGAGGGGGCATGGGCGGGATGGGCGGTGGCGGCGGTGGGGGGTTCCACCAGCCGTCGATCCCCGACCATCTGCTCCCCAGCGATGAGGAGCTGGAACGCGAGGCCGCGGAGCTCGAGCGGATCGCCGCCTCGACCAAGGCGACGCTGAAGGACGCCATCAGCATCTCGCAGCTGCAGCGGATGGAGATCGACGAGCTCCACGGGGTCGCCGGGCGCGAGGGGCTCGCCGAGTTCATGCACCTGCCCAAGCAGGAGCTGATCTTCAAGGTCCTCAAGGCCCGCGCCGCCAAGCAGGGGCTGATGTTCGGGGAGGGAACCCTGGAGGTGATGCCCGACGGGTTCGGCTTCCTGCGCAGCCCGGACCAGAGCTACCTGCCCGGACCGGACGACATCTACGTCAGCCCCTCGCAGATCCGCCGTTTCGGCCTGCGCAAGGGCATGACGGTCAAGGGGCTCATCCGCCCGCCCAAGGAGAGCGAGCGCTACTTCGCCCTGCTCCGCGTGGAGGAGGTCAACGGGCGCGACCCGACCAAGATCCACAGCCTGTCGAACTTCGAGGACCTGACGCCGCTCCACCCCGAGGAGCGGTTCATCCTGGAGACGACGCCCGACGAGATCGAGTGCCGGATCGTGGACCTGGTCGCGCCGCTGGGCAAGGGGCAGCGGGCCCTGATCGTCGCGCCCCCGCGCACCGGCAAGACCGTGCTCCTGCAGAAGATGACCAAGGCGATCACCAAGAACTACCCCGGGGTGAAGATCATCGTGCTCCTCGTCGACGAGCGTCCCGAGGAGGTGACCGACTTCCGCCGCCAGACGGAGGCCAAGGTCGAGGTGGTGGCCAGCACCTTCGACGAGCAGTCGGGCCGCCACGTGCAGGTCTGCGAGATGGTGCTGGAGAAGGCGCGCCGGATGGTGGAGTTCGGCGACGACGTCGTGATCCTGCTGGACTCGATCACGCGCCTGGCCCGCGCCTACAACGCGGAGATGCCCCACTCGGGCAAGATCATGACGGGCGGCCTCGACTCCAACGCCCTGCAGCGCCCCAAGAAGTTCTTCGGCTCGGCCCGCGCCATCGAGAAGGGTGGAAGCCTGACCATCATCGGAACCGCCCTCGTGGACACCGGCTCGAAGATGGACGAGGTCATCTTCGAGGAGTTCAAGGGGACGGGCAACAGCGAGCTCCACCTGGACCGGAAACTCATGGAGAAGCGGATCTACCCCTGCATCGACGTGGCCGCGTCGGGCACCCGGCGCGAGGAGCTGCTCCTGGACCCCAAGGAACTCGAGCTGGTCCACCGCCTGCGCAAGGTGCTCAGCGACATGAACGTCGTGGAGGCGATGGAGCTCCTGCGCGGCCGGCTCAAGAAGGTGAAGACCAACGCGGAGTTCCTGATGACCATGGCCCTGGGCTGATCGTCCCCCGCCGGTCCGGCACGGGCGGCCCTCCGGACGGATCGGTATAAGCGGGAGTGGCCCTTGGGCGGGCGCGCCAACAGCCGATAAGAGGGCTATGGTGACCACCCGGACCCTGTCGCCGCGCCCACGTCGGGCGTCCGTCCGAGGAGTGCCACGGGTTGGTCCTGTCGCGCCGCACGCACCGGTTCCTCCTGGCGCTCCGGATCGGCATCGGGACCGCGTGGGGGGGCGGGCTGGTGGTCTACGGCCTGTGGCTCCTGCTGGAGCCGGGCGACCAGGGCTCGCTCTTCCGATGGATGCGGGTGACCGGCGGAATCGCCGCACTCGCGGCGGGTCAGTTCGTATTCCTCTACATCGCGGCGGCACGCCTCTTCCCGAGGCTGGGAGCCCGGTTCGAGGTGTGGCTGGTCGAGATGGTGTTCGTGCTGATCTTCCTGACGTTCGCGGGGCTGTTCCTCGCGACGCCGCTGGTGGTCTGACCCGAAAGGTCACGAGGCACGCATGACGAGCGGGACGCGGACGCGGAGGCGTGGGTGGCGGTCGGCGGCCGGCGCGCTGGCGATCGCCGCGAGCACGGCGGGCGCGCAGCAGCCCTCGCCGCTCGAGGCGTTCGCGTCGCGCGCCATCACGCGGATAGCGCTCTACGACCTGCGCGCCGTGCAGAGCCCCACCGAGCGGGACTACCGCATCGCCTCGCTCCTGCTCGGATCGGCCGAGCACTTCGCGCCCGAAGACCGGGAGATCGTCCGCTGGCGCATCGAGGCGGCCTGGTCCGCGGGGGACACGGACACGGCGCTGGAGGCCTCCCGACGCCTCCTGCGCCTGGACCCCGCCGACACCGTCACCCAGCTGCGCCTCATCACCGCCATGGTCGCGTCCCGCAACCAGACCGCGGAGGACCGTCTGGCGGCGTACGAGCGTTACCTCGGGCCCGAGGGTCAGGGGATCGACGGCGCCGTGCGCAGCCGGCTGGCCCTCGACGCGGCCCTGCTCCGGCGCGAGCGCGGGGACGTGGAGGGGTTCGCCGACATGCTCAAGCGGGCACTCGTGCTCGACCCGACCCACAAGGAGGCCGCGGCCCTCGCGGCGACGTTCTTCTCCGAACGCGTGGACGACCCCGCGGGGCGCCTCGAGCTGCTGGTGAACCTCCTCCTGGCCGACCCCGTGGATCCCAACGTGCACCTCTCGGTCGCGTACCTGCTGGCGGCGCGCGGGGCGTACACCGGCGCGGCCCGGTTCCACGCCATCGCCCGCGCGATCCTCACGCAGGCCGGCGCGCTGACGGAGACCCACGGACGCGAGGGCCTGATGCTCGACTGGCTGCGCGACGGTCCGCAGGCGGTGATCGCGACGCTCAACGACAGCCTCATGGCCGACGTGCGCCGGGCGGAGGAGCAGATCCGCCGGATGGAGCAGGCGCGCATGCCGACCGATCGGGCGCGCAAGCCCGACGAGATCCGCCTCTCGGTCCCCTACGCCGGGATGCGCGCGGTCGCGACCGACGCCAGCGGGGACCGGGC
>CAYWOF010000099.1:0-3748 GCA_964459825.1 uncultured Phycisphaeraceae bacterium
GGTGACCAACCGGCCCCTCGCCGGCACGCGCCGGCGCGGCGTCACGCCGGAGGAGGATCGGGCGCTCGAGCGCGAGCTCCTGGCCGATCCCAAGGAGCGTGCCGAGCACATCATGCTCGTCGATCTCGGGCGCAACGACGTCGGGCGGGTCGCCGTCCCGGGCACCGTCCGCCTCGAGCGAGCCCTGGAGATCGAGCGCTACAGCCACGTCATGCACATCAGCTCCACGGTGACCGGCGTGCTGCGCGACGGGCTGGACTGCTGGGACGCCCTGCGCGCCACGCTCCCCGTCGGCACCATCTCGGGCGCGCCCAAGATCCGCGCCATGCAGATCATCGATGAGCTCGAGCCGGTCCGGCGCGGGCCCTATGGCGGCGGCATCGGGCACGTCGCCCTCGACGGGCAGATGGACATCGCCCTGGCCCTGCGCACCATCGTCGTCCCCACCGCGCTGCGCCGCGGGCCGGTCTGGACCTACCACCTCCAGGCGGCCGGTGGGATCGTCGCCGACTCCCAGGCCGAGGCCGAGCACCAGGAGACCGTCAACAAGGCGGCCGCCCTGGCCCGCGCGATCGACCTGGCCGAGGCGGCGTTCGGACCGCCCGCGTGAGCCTCGCCCGGCCGGCCCGCGAGCGCCACGCTCCGGGCGTGTCCGCGCTCCGCATCGCGCCCCGGCGTTCCGGCCGTATCATCATGCCGTGGCGACGACCACACCCCAGACCCAGGGACGACCGGCGCCCGCGCCCGCGGACAAGCCGGACACGGAATCTCCGGTTCCCTGGAACGTGGTCCTGCTCGACGACCAGGACCACACCTACGAGTACGTGATCCGCATGGTGCAGGCGCTCTTCGGGCACTCGCAGGAGCGGGCCTACCAGATCGCCCGGCGCGTGGACCACGACGGGCGCGCCGTGTGCCTGACCACCCACAAGGAGCACGCCGAGCTCAAGCGCGACCAGATCCTCGCCTTCGGCGCCGACCCGCTCATGGGGCCCCGCTCGCACGGCTCGATGAGGGCGGTCATCGAACCGGCGGAGTTCGCGGGCGACGAGGCGGGGGAGTAGCGCCACGGGGGCTCGGCGCGCGGGGGCCGTGCGCGGATACCCTCCACCATGGCAAGCAAGCCCCTCGTGATCCAGGCCGAGGACCTGGAGCCCGCGCCGGCCGCCTGGCTGGCCGAGCGCTGCGAGTACGTCGTCTGCCCCGCGGCGGATGAGGCCCGCTTCTTCCCCCTCCTGGCCCGGGCGGAGGGACTGATCGTCCGGACGTACACGCAGGTCAACGGCGCGCTGCTCGCGCGCGCCCCGCGCCTGCGGGTCGTGGCCCGCGCGGGCGTGGCCCTCGAGAACATCGACCTCCCCGCCTGCCGGGCCCGCGGCATCCGCGTCGTCCACACGCCGGGCGCCAACACCCGCGCGGTCGTCGAGTTCTTCACGGCCCTGCTCCTCGACGCCCTCCGCTCGCGCGTCTACCTCGACGCCGCGCCCACGCCCGAGCAGTGGCACGCGCTGCGGAAGGCCCACTTCAACAACCGCCAGCTCGACTCGATGACGCTCGGCATCCTCGGCTTCGGACGCATCGGCTCGGCCGTCGCGCGCGTCTCGGCCGCCCTCGACGTGCGGACGCTCTACAACGACCTGCTCGAGATCCCCTCCGCCCGGCGCGCGGGCGCCGAGCCGGTCTCCTTCGATCGCCTCCTGGCCGAGGCGGACATCCTGACGATCCACGTCGACTTCCGCCCTTCCAACCGGCACATCATCAACCCCGCCACGCTCTCGCGCGTCAGGCCGGGGGTGTTCCTGGTCAACACCAGCCGGGGGTTCGTGGTCGATCCCGTCGCGCTCGCGGCCTTCCTCCGGGGCCATCCCGAGGCCCGCGCCGCCATCGATGTCCACGATCCCCACGAGCCCATCCCGCCCGACTACCCCCTGCTGGGCCTGCCCAACGCGCGCCTCACGCCGCACCTGGCCGCGGGCACCATCCAGGCCAAGACCAACATGAGCTGGGTCGTTCGCGACGTGTGGCGCGTCCTCAGCGGCGAGGCCCCCGAGTTCGAGGCCGCGCTGGCCGGCGAGGCCAGGGCCTGATCCGCGTCCCCGCGCGGGCACCGGGACTTCCCCCCGTCACGGTCACCAGGATCGTCCGAGTGTCGACGCGATCCGACCCGTGAGATCCCCCGCCCACGCCGTCCAGGTGTGGTCGCGCAGGGTCCGTGCCCGCCCGGCCTCGGCGACCTCGCGCCGGCGCCCGGGACTGTCGATCAGCTCGCGGGCCCGCTCGAGGGCCTCGCGCGGCGAGCCGAACGCGATGACCTCCCGTCCGGGCTCGAACTGCCGATCCAGCCCCGCCCGGGCGGCGCAGAGGCACGGGGCGCCCGACGCGGTGATCTCGTAGGGCTTGACGTTGAGCCCCTCGTCGTCCTGCCAGCGCATGACGTTGAGCGCCACGCGGGCCGACGCGTACGCGCGCGCCATGTCCTCGTAGCGCACATCGCCGAGCACCCGCGCGCGGCAGCCCCACCCCCCCGACGCCAGCTCGCCCCCGCCCGCCCCGAACACGCCGCAGGCGAGGTGGCGCGAGAGGTACGAGATCGTCAGGGCCCGCTCCATCGCCTCGATCCCGCGCAGCTTCATGGTCAGCTCGACGTAGAGGCGCGGGTCGGCGCGCAGGGCGTCGGCCGCCCGGGCGACGGCGCTCCCCTCCCCGGCCAGGGCGCGGATCGACGCGAGCCGCTCGAGCATCGGCCGGTCGCGCGACTCCAGTTGCGAACGCACCAGCGCCCGGACCAGGTCGCGCCCGCCCGGGCGCGCGGCCTCCGGGAGGCGCGCCGCCAGCGCGTCGAGCGCCGGGAGCAGACGCTCGGCCGCGTCGTGACGCACCCGCTCCATGTCCGGCCGGTCGCTCGCGACCTCTTCCAGCGCCGCCGGCGTCGGCGCGGGGTCGCCGGGCCCGCACGAGAACACCAGGTCCAGCTCCTGGCGCTGATCGGGGTGGGGCCGGAAGGTCTCCTCGTCCACCCCGTACCCGCGGGCCAGCACGTTGGTGAACCCCAGGACCTCCTCCATCTCCCGGCCCGTGGCCGGGTTGTTGATCGCGTGGAACAGGTGGCGGCCGCGCAGGAGCGGCGACCCGAAGTTCGGCGCGAACGTCCCGCCGTGCGCCCAGTGCGGCGCGTCGAGCCAGAACATCAGGTGGGGCAGCTCCACCGCGTCGTAGAACGAGAGCGGGCGTCCATCGCGGGCCCCGTGCATGACCAGGCCCAGGCCGTTGGCCCAGGTGCCGACCGAGAGGTCCACTCGGTTGGCGCTCACGAGGCCGCGGATGACCCCGGTCATGTCCGACACCAGGCGTGCCTTGGCCGCCGGATCGCGCTCGTAGAGCCGCCAGACCGGCTCCAGTTCCAGCGTGATGGCGCGGTGGCCGGCCCGCTCGAAGCCCCGGATCTGGTCCTGGAAGATCCGACGCGAGACGGTGCCCGGCTGAAGGAAGAAGAGCACGTTCAAGGGCGTCTCCTGGGCGGCCGGGCCGGTGGATCGACCGTCGATTATCGGCGTTCCTGCTGGGCCGGTACCGAACACCGGCCATGGCCCGGGCCCACGACCGGCGAGGCTTGGCCTCCCCGAGCCACCCCGGCACCCCCCGGGAGAGTCCAAAAAACCGGGAACCCTCTTGGCCTCCGGGCCCCAATCGATAGAGTAGTGCGTTCGGTTCTGGCCCCGACCCGCGTCCGCCCGGTGCGGATGATCCC
>CAYWOF010000099.1:3758-9635 GCA_964459825.1 uncultured Phycisphaeraceae bacterium
CATGTACTTGGGCGGCTATCCCATCGACGCTGCTGGCTGGTTCTCGATTCCCGTCCAGGCGGGCAGCTACTATCTAACCTTTGGCGACATGCCGCCCGGATTGCAGGTGACTCAATCGGATCAAGGAAGATCGCCTTGCGTACCACACGGATCGGTCCGGCGCTGTGCGTCTCGTCGTGCGCCCTGCTCGGTGTGCTCGGCGCGATGGGCCTGATGGCCGCGTCGAACGCCGAGGGCGGTCCGCCTCTGGCCCGAGCCGCGGCCGCCCCGCGGGCCGAGCCGATCCCGGTGACCGTCGGGAGGCTCCTGGCGTATCGGGTGACCCCGCACGGATCGGTCGGCGCGCCCGGCGCCGGCGCCGCCGATGCCTGCAACGTGATCGCCAACCACTCCTCCCTCCAGTTCCAGGTCGGCGAGCAGGCGAACCTGCAGGCCGGCTTCGCCGAGGATGAGATCTTCGCGGCGTCGTACACGGTCGCCGCGGGCGAGTTCCCGCTGAAGATCAACCTGATCGAGACGCTCTTCGGCGGGCTGACGACCATCACGACCGAGACGCACTGGTCCGTCCTGGTCTGGGAGGGGACGCCCGACACGGGGAATCTCATCGCGGAGTACTCGTCCGACGGGTTCAAGCTCCCGCACGTGATTCTGCCTCCGGCGCCCAACCCCGGCGGGGGCCAGGCGAGCTTCGTGCAGCTCCAGTTCAGCATCGAGCCCAACGACCCCAACCAGATCATCGTCCAGGACAACGGATCGCACACGTTCTCGGTCGGGTTTCGCATCGATGCCCACCACGCCCAGTCCGGCAACGGGTGCCAGGCGGGCGCGCTCCCGACCTGCTGCAACGCGTTCCCGGTGACGGACATGACGGGGGTCGGCGCGCCGGGCGGCAACTGGCTGCGCGGGATCAACTGCGGCCCGCTGGGCTGCCCGCCCAACGGGGGCTGGGCCGCGTTCGCCGGCCTGGTCGCGGGCCTGTGCCGTCCGACGGGGGACTGGGGCCTGCGCGCCACGTGGTCCAGCCTCGCGTGCACGCCCGGCGTGGGCGCGTGCTGCCTGCCCAGCGGGGCGTGCGAGATCATGTCCAGCGCTGCCTGCACGACGGCCGGGGGGACGTACCAGGGCGACGGCACGACCTGCGTCGGCGTGAGCTGCCCCCAGCCCAGCGGCGCCTGCTGTTTCAGCAACGGCCTGTGTCTCAACATGACCCAGGCGAGCTGCGCTACCGCGCAGGGCACGTGGCTCGGGGCCGGCTCCTCGTGCGCGCCCAACAACCAGTGTCCCACCGGCGCGTGCTGCCTGCCGAGCGGGCAGTGCAAGGCGGGGATGACGGCCCTGCAGTGCCAGGCCGCGGGCGGGACGTTCCAGGGTGTCGGCGTGGCGTGCGCTGGCGTGAACTGCCCGCAGCCCACCGGGGCGTGCTGCCTGTCGGGGGGCGGGTGCCTGGTGCTGACGCAGAGCGACTGCTCCATCATCCCCAACGCCTCGTGGAAGGGGGCCGGCACCTCGTGCGTCGACCTCAACCAGAACGGCATCGCCGACGCCTGCGAGGCCGTGTGCTATCCGAACTGCGACGGGTCGAGCGCCGGCGGCGTGCCCACCCTGAACGTGAACGACTACATCTGCTTCCAGACCCGGTTCGCCCTGGGCGACCCGTACGCCGACTGCGACAACAGCGGATCGCGCAACGTGAACGACTACATCTGCTTCCAGACCCGGTTCGCGTTGGGATGTCGGTAGCAGCCTCTGCCGGTGCTGTGTGGTGGGTGGTCGGGCCCATAGCCCTATAACTTTTTGTAATTCTGAACCCGCGCGGCATTGTGTCGCGAATCTAGGATCGTTAAGCTAACCCCCGCTTTGCGGTGAGGTTGCCTTCACAAAAGACCGGGTGGAGTTTTCATGAAACCAAGGCGCGATCGGTCTGCGCTGATCGCCCCGTAGAGACGAAAGGAAGCGTTTCTGATGCCAGGCATTCGTGGTTCGTTCGCTTTCGTGGGCATGCTTCTGATTGCGGTTCCGGCGGTGGGGCAGACGCAGCTCTGGATGGGGCAGTTCGGCTCGAACGTGTACGAGGCGCCGGCCGCGGGCGCGCCCGATGGCGCGGGGGGCCTGTACGTGTTCGGGCAGACGCAGGGCAGCCTCGCTGGGCCCAATGCCGGTTCGTACGACGCGTTCCTGACGCGGTACGACCAGGCGGGCGTGCGCCTGTGGATCCGGCAGTTCGGGACCGGCGTGCAGGACGAGGCGGCGGCCGCGGCGCGCGACGGGTTCGGGGGCGTGTACGTCGCGGGGCACACGTACGGGAGCCTGGGCGGGACGAACGCCGGGTACCGCGACATCTACCTGGCGCGGTACGCCGGCACGGGCAACCAGGTCTGGGTGCGCCAGATCGGCACTCCGGAGGAGGACTTTGCCCAGTCGGCCTCGCCCGACGGGATCGGGGGGGTGTACGTGGCGGGCTGGACGTATGGCCACCTCGGGGGCGAGTCGTTCGGGGGCTGGGATGCGTACGTGGCCCGGTACAGCAGCGCGGGGTCGCGCGTGTGGATGCGCCAGTTCGGCACGCCGACGCACGACCAGGCAACCACGTCCGCCGCCGACGGCGTGGGGGGCGTGTTCGTGGCGGGCAACACGTTCGGGGATTTGGGCGGGCCCAATACCGGGAACCGCGACGTGTTCATCGCGCACTACGGGAGCGCGGGGCAGGTGAGCTGGACCCGGCAGTTCGGCACCGCCAGCTACGAGTACGCCTGCGCGTCGGCCTCGGATGGCCTGGGCGGGGTGTTCGTGGCGGGCCACACCAAGGGCGCGCTGGGCGGGCCCAACGCCGGGGGCGTGGACGCGTACCTGGCGCGCTTCGACGCGGCCGGGCAGCCGGTCTGGGTGCGCCAGTTCGGCACGCCGTGGCACGACTACGCGACGGCCCTGGCGGTGGACGGCAAGGGGGGCGTGTACCTCGCGGGCTACACGCCGGGCCCGCTGGGCGGGCCCAGCGCCGGCGCCAACGACGCGTTCGTCGCCCACTACACCGAGGATGGCGCGCGGCTCTGGATCCGGCAGTTCGGCTCGAGCCTGAACGACTCGGCGGGCGTGGCGGTGCCGGACGGCGGGGGCGGGGTGTTCGTGGCCGGCGCGACGCAGGGAAGTCTGGCGGCTCCGATCGCCGGCCTGTACGACCCGTACGTGGCGCGCTACATGGACGCCTGCTACGCCGACTGCGACCTCTCCGGCACCCTCACGGTCAACGACTACATCTGCTTCCAGACCAAGGTCGCGCTCGGGGACCCGTACGCCGACTGCGACGGGAGCGGGGTGCTGAGCGTGAACGATTACGTCTGCTTCCAGACGAGGTTCGCCTTGGGCTGCCCGTAGGGCCCGGCGGGGCCGTGGGGACGCCTGGCGGGGGTCCGGCCGGGGAAAGCGGGAACTTTGACGCCTGTTCCGCGTACACCGGGCTGGTGTTGGCGGCGATCCTCCGTATGATCGCCGCAAGGAGAGATCGCCGGCCGAACATCCCTGTCCAGACCCCTCCGGGAGGAGAATCGCCGATGAAGCGCCACGCGATGGTTATCGCCCCCGCCCTGGTCACCGGGCTGCTGGGGCTCAGCGCCGCGGCCCCGGCCCAGACGTCGCTGGACACCGTCCGCGTGGCGTCGGGGCTGGTGCGCCCGATCTTCGTCACGCACGCGCCGAGCGACTACTCGCGCCTGTTCGTGATCGAGAAGCAGGGGCGGATCCGCATCATCAAGAACGGGGTGCTCCTGCCCACGCCGTTCCTGGACATCGACGCGATCATCACGGGCGGGACCACGACCAACAGCGAGCAGGGCCTGCTGGGGCTGGCGTTCCACCCGAACTACTTCGGCGCGGGGCAGGGCGCCGGGGTCTTCTTCGTCTACTACACGGCGCTCGCGCCGCTCAACGCGAACGTGGTCGCCCGCTACACGGTGTCGGCGAACCCCGACGTGGCCAACACGACCGAGGTGCGGCTGCTGTCGGTCTCCGACTTCGCCACGAACCATAACGGCGGGTGGCTCGGCTTCGGCCCCAACGACGGCTATCTGTACATCGCGATGGGCGACGGGGGGAGCGCGTGCGACCCGCAGCAGAACGGGCCGAACATCGGCGCTTACCTCGGGAAGATCCATCGCATCGATGTGGACGGGCCGGGGAACTACTCCATCCCGCCCACCAACCCGTTCGTGGTCAACCCGCCGCCCATCCAGCACCGCCAGGAGATCTGGGCCTTCGGTCTGCGCAACCCGTGGCGTCCCTCGTTCGACCGGATGACGGGCGACTTCTGGATCGCCGACGTGGGGCAGAACGTCCAGGAGGAGATCAACTTCCAGCCCGCGAGCCTCGCCACGGCCCGCAACTACGGGTGGGACTGCCGGGAGGGACTGGTGTGCTCGAGCACCTCTCCGAGTTCGTGCGGCGTGACGCACTGCGGCGCCGGGTGCACGGTGCCGGCCGGCGCCGTCGCGCCGTTCACCGACCCCATCCACGTCTACGACCACGGGCAGGGCTGCTCGATCACCGGCGGGTACGTCTACCGCGGGTGCGCCATCCCGGACCTCCACGGCACGTACTTCTTCGCCGACTACTGCTTCAGCACGATCTGGAGCCTGAAGTACAACGGGACGTCGGTCACCAACCTGACCAACCGCACGGCCGAGCTGGCGCCCGGCGGCGGGCTGTCGATCGCTTCCATCACCAGCTTCGGTGAGGATGCGCTGGGCGAGATGTACATCTGCGACCAGAACGACGGCGAGATCTTCAAGATCGTCCCCCAGACGCTGGTCGGGCCCGACTGCAACAACAACGGCCAGAGCGACGCGTGCGACATCGCCAGCGGCTTCAGCCAGGACGCCAACGCCAACGGCATCCCGGACGAGTGCGAGTGCTACCCCAACTGCGACCGGAGCAACACGCCGCCCTATCTCAACGTCAACGATTACATCTGCTTCCAGACCAAGTTCGCGCTCGGGGACCCCTACGCCGACTGCGACGCCAACGGGATCCGCAACGTCAACGACTACATCTGCTTCCAGACCAAGTTCGCGCTCGGGTGCTGATCGGAGGCCGGTGCGCCGGCGGGGCCGATCGGCCCGGCGCTACGCCGGGCCGGTGGACCCGCCAGTGGACGAGCGGGGTGAGAGGCGAGCCATGCGCTCGCACTCACCGGCGCATCGCCGGCACGTCCGGGCGCACTCCTCCATGACGCTGTCGCCGCGGCCGACGCGCTCGCACTCGTTGGCGCACGCCCGGCAGATCGCCGCGCACTCATCGCACAGGCGCGTGGCGCGGGGTGACTGCCGGTGCATCATGCCGTGGAGGAGGGCGCAGATCGCGGCGCAGTCGGCCAGGACCGTCTGGTGCTCGCGTGAGGCGTGCGCTCCGGCGAGATCGAGGCAGTGCAGCATGGTCCGCAGGCACGCGTCCTGGCACTCGTGGCAGACCTGGGCCCAGTGCGCCATCGGCGAGACGGACATGCCAGCCTCCGGGGCACAACCGGTCGGGCCGGGCGCGGCGAGTCCCTGCGGCGCCCGGGCCCGTGCCGATGCGTGAGCGCCCGAGCCAGCGCAGTATGGCCACGGCGCCTGCCGCGCGGGTGAATCGAGGGTGAATGTGCGATCATCCGGGCGCGATGCACCCCCCGCCAGGGCGAAGGCCGAGCAGAACCGGCCGGATCAGCGGTCGGAACGCGCCGCCTCGCGGTAAGGGGCGTCGGCGGGCCTGGCGCCGTAGTCGACCAGGCGGGCGAGGACCCGGATGGGGGTGGAAGCGGGCACGGTTGAACCGAGCCGCTGGGTGACGAGGGCCTGGGTCTGGACGAAGGCGGGATTGGGCCTGGTGATGGTGACGTAGACATCGCGC
>CAYWOF010000100.1:0-9631 GCA_964459825.1 uncultured Phycisphaeraceae bacterium
GAAGAAGGCCGCATTTGTTCTTGCCGCACTCGTGATGACCGGGGGCGCGCAGGCCGATTTCCTGGCAAACTTCGAGCAGCCGGATTACAACGGCTCGGTCGGCGGCGTGCCGCTCAACGGCCAGCAGGGGTGGTACATCCCGCCGGTCGCCGGCAGCCACGACAACAACGTCTTCAGCTACGTCGGGAACTCTCTGGGCTTCGTCCAGAATCCCGTCGGCGGCAACCAGTTCGCGGCCGGTGTGAGCCAGGGCACCTCGTTCGCCCGCGGCCACTTCCCGGTCGGGTTCGCCAGCAACGAGTGGATCGTCTCGTGGGACATGGCCCCGGTCTACTCCGGCGCCACGCCCTCCACGGCCAACCTCAGCAGCATGTCGCTCAACCACAGCACGCTCGCCGCGGGCGCGTTCAAGCAGTTCATCGCGCTCCACAACTTCAACAACGCCAACAACCCGGCCGACGGCTGGCGGGCCGAGTTCAACGTCTTCAACGCCGCCGGCGGCGCCCTGAACAACCAGTCCCCCGGTGCCTTCTGGGCCAACCTCCAGTACAACCACTGGTACCGCCAGTACGTGACGGTGGACTTCAGCACCAACCAGATCACCCGCGTCGCGCTCCTCGACCTGCACACCGGCGCCTCGGCCAGCACGAACCCCAACGGCTGGTACGTCACGGGCGGCGCCGCCTCCGCTCTGCCCCTGCCCGACGCCCTCCGGATCTTCGCGGGCGGCTCGGCCGGCAGCACCATGGGCTGGGACAACATCCTCGCCGTCCCGGCGCCCGCCAGCTCGGTCCTCGTCGGAGCCGGCCTCCTGGTCGCCTCCCGTCGCCGCCGGGCCTGACGCTCCGCTTCCTTCCGCATGAATCCCCAGCGCCCCGGGCAATCGCCCGGGGCGTTGTGCTTTCTGGCGCCGAGCGACCCGCACCTCGCGGTACACTTCGCGCTCGAAGGAAACGCCCGTGCCGCGCGCACCCATGCTCATCCTCGGCCTCGCCGCGTTCCCCGCGCACGCCGACTTCGCCACCGGCTTTGAGCGTCCGGACTATCAGGGCTTCGTTTTCGGCGCCCCCCTGAACGGTCAGCAGGGATGGTGGCTGACACTGGGAGGAACCGTTGATTCCCGTGTCTACACCTACGCGGGCAACACGCTCGGATTGGCGCCCAACCCCGTCGGCGGGCGCCAGTTCGTCGGTGGTCGCAGCGAGGGCACCGCCTTCGCGCGCGCCATGCACCAGGTGGACTTCGGACCCGGCCAATGGATGCTCGCCTGGGACATGGCCGCGCGCTACGCCGGCACGTTGCCGGCCGCGCCCAATCTCTCCAGCTTCTCGCTGAATCACTCGACGCTCATCGCCGGGAGTTTCAAGCAGTTCATCGCCCTCAACAACTTCATCGACCCGAGCAATCCCGCCGGCGGCTGGCGGGCGACCTTCAACGTGTTCAGCGCCGTCGGCGCCGCGACGAACAACCAGTCCCCCGGCCCATTCTGGACGGATCTCCACACGAACCACTGGTATCGCCAGTACGTCACGGTCGACCTGATGGTCGGCCGCATCGAGCGCATCGCGCTCCTCGACCTCCACACGGGCGCCTCCGCGCTCGCGCGCCCGGAGGGCTGGTACTTGGCCGGAGGCGCCAGCGCCAACCTGCCCATGCCCGACGCGATCCGGTTCTTCGTGGGCGGCACGGCGGGCGACATCATGGGTTGGGACAACATCGCGATCTCGCAGGTCCCGGCGCCCGCAGGGGCTCTTCTGCTCGGCGCGGGGGTGCTCGGGGGCCGGCGGCGCCGTGCCGGATCGCGCCGGCCCGCTACGCTCTAGACCATGAAGGTCGGCGTCATTCTCCCCGCGGCCGGGGTCTCCCGGCGATTCAGCGAAGGGGCCGAGTTCCCCCGCTCCAAGCTCGACGAGGACCTCGGTGGACGCTCCGTCCTCCAGCGCACCGTCGAGCTCTTCACGAAGCACGATGCCTTCGGCTCGATCGTGGTCGCCGGGCCCGCCGCCGACGACGCCTTCAACGAGTTCAAGACCCGCCACGCCGACAAGCTCGCCCTGCTGGGCGTGACCCTCTGCCGCGGCGGCAGGGCCCACCGCTACGAGACGGTGCGCGAGGGCCTGGCCCACGTGCCCGACGACTGCACGCACATCGCCGTCCACGATGCCGCCCGCCCCTGCACCCCGCCCGAGCTGCTCGACCGCGTGCTCGACGCCGCCTCGCGCCACGCGGCCGTCGCGCCGGCCATCGAGGTCGGCGACACGCTCAAGCGCTACCGCGAACGGGGGCGCCGCGAGGATGAGGGCGATCCGCTCGACCGGATCCTCGGCGCGGCGCCGAAGGCCGAGACCCTCCGCGTGGTCGAGGCCACGCTGGATCGCGAGCGGGTGGTGGCCGTGCAGACGCCGCAGGTCTTCCACGCCCCGCTCCTGCGCCGGGCGTACGCCCAAGGGGACCTCTCCAGCACCGACGATGCCCAGCTCGTCGAGCGCCTCCTCGTCGCCGAGGGGGCCGGGGGCGAGGTCGTCCTCGTCGAGGGCGACCCGCGGAACATCAAGATCACCCGCCCGATCGATATCGTGCTCGCCCGCGCGATCCTCGGCCTGCGCGGCCCCGAGGGTCGCCCGGCGCACCTGCGGTTCTGATCGAAGCCGACCGACCCTCGATCCCCCATCGCTCACGCCCCTTGGCCGGCCGCTTCCCGCATCGCCAGGCGCAGAATCCCCTCGCTCGTCATCGCCTCCCCCGTGAGCTCGCCGGTCACCCCTCCGCCCGCCAGCACCACCACGCGGTCGGCGAGCAGGAGCAGCTCCTCCATGTCGCTGGTGACCAGCAGCACTCCGGCGCCCCGCGCCGCGACCGCCCGGATCGCCCGGTGCACCTCCGCCTTGGTCGCCACATCGATCCCGCGCGTCGGCTCGTCGAGCAGGAGCGCACGCACCTCCGGCGTGAGCCATCGCGCCAGGAGCAGCTTCTGCTGATTGCCCCCGGAGAGCGAGGCCGGGCGCGCCCGCGTCGAGGCCGCCCGGATGCGCATCGACGCGACCCGCTCGGCCACCAGGGCCCGCTCGGCCCGCCGGCCTCGCCAGCCCCAGCGCGCCAGCGCCGGCATCCGCGGCAGCAGGATGTTCTCGTCGAGACCCAGGTGAAAGAACAGGCCGAGATACCGGCGATCCTCGGGCACGCACCCCACCCCCGCCGCCATCATCGCCCGCGCCGTCCGCGTCCTGATCTCGCGCCCCGCGACCCGCACCACCCCGGTGGACCGTGCATCGAGCCCGAAGATCGCCTCCAGCAGCTCCGATCGCCCCGCCCCGACCAGCCCCCCGATGCCGACGATCTCCCCGGCTTCGACCGTGAGCGAGACGCCGTCGAGCCGGCCCGGCGAGGAGAGCCGGCTCACCTCGATCGCCGGCGCCGCGCGCGCCCCCCCCCCCGCGCCCCCGGGCGCGCGGGCTGCCCCGTCGCGCTCGATCGTCCGCCCCGCCATCCGCGCCACCAGGGTCGGCTCATCGAGCTCGCCCACGGGCGTCGTGGCGATGAACCGTCCATCGCGCAGCACCGTCGCCCGGTCGCAGCACGCGAACACCTCCCCCATCCGATGGGTGATGTAGACCACCGTGATCCCCCGGCCCGCCAGCTCGCGCACGATCCGCAGCAGGCGCTCGACCTCCGCGCCGGCCAGCGCGCTGGTGGGCTCATCCAGGATCAGGACCCGCGCGCCCGGCGCCGCCAGCGCCGCGCCGATCTGCACGATCTGCCGGCGTCCCGGCCCCAGGCGCCCGACGATGGCGTCGGGGTCGATGCCCCGCTCCAGCGCCCCCAGCGTCTCCGCCGCACGCTCGCGCAGGGCCCGCCGGTCCACGATCCCCAGCGCACGCCCCGGGCCGCGCACGCGCGTCAGGGCGCGCAGGCCGATGTTCTCGGCCACGGACAGGTGGGGGCAGAGCGTCGGCTCCTGGTGGACGATGCGGATCCCCGCGGCGAACGCGCCGTCCGCATCGCCCGGCGCGAGCGTCCGCCCCGCGATCTCGAGGGAGCCGGCATCGGGCCGGCACTGCCCCGCGAGGATGCGCCCGAGCGTGCTCTTGCCGGCGCCGTTCTCGCCCATCAGGGCGTGGACCTCGCCGGCCCGGAGAGCCAGCGAGACATCCACCAGCGCGCGCGTGGGCCCGTACCGCTTCGACACGGCCTGGATGCGCACCAGCTCGCTCGAAGGGGCAGTCGCCTCGTCCGGCATGGCCTGAACAATACCAGACGCCGACGGGAAGCATCCGCCGGCGTCCGGTCGTATGGACGCCGCGCGGGCGGGGCGCGCCGGAACGACGCGCCCCACCCGCAACAATCCCTAGCAGCCGAGGGCAAACTTCGTCTGGAAGCAGATGTAGTCGTTGACGTTCAGCACGCCGTTGCCGTCGCAGTCGGGATAGCAGGGCCCGCCCCCGCCGCCGCCGATGTTGAAGTTGTCCACGTACTGGAAGAGCGTCTCGCTCCCGCCGACACCAGGAATCGTGTAGGGACGCGTGATGCGGGCGCCGATCGCGTGCGGGCCCGAGGCGGCCGGCACGAAGTTGGCCATCAGGTGGTGGTAGTGAGGCGTGGTGTTGTTCGTGGAGCCGGAAGCCACCTGCGCCTGCACCGCCCCGTTGACGATCAGCGAGAACACCCCGCCCTCCGCGTTGGTCGTGCTGGTCGTCCGCACGGCCGCCGCATCGAACTCGATCATGTAGGGCACGCCCGCGGTCAGATTCACCATCTGCCTGATCTCGATCCCCTCCTGCACACCGGGCGTGGGCGCGATCTGGCCCACGCTGAACTTGCCGGCGTTCGAGACCCCGAGCGGCCCCGGGCCGTCGATGTCGAACGGCTCAACAAGCTGCACCGGCGACTGCCCGTTGGCCGTGCCCGCGATGGTCCACCCGGCGAACGTGCCCGACGCGAAGCCCCCGTTCACGAACGACGCGGCGGGCTGGCACCCCAGGGCGAACTTGGTCTGGAAGCAGATGTAGTCGTTGACGTTGAGCGTGCCGTTGCCGTCGCAGTCCGGATAGCACGGGCCGCCCAGTTCGATCGCCAGCCCCTCGAAACCGCTGAGCGGTCCGGCGGCGCCCATCACCTGGAAACGAAGCGTCGCCTGGCCGGTCACGCGATTGACCGTGTACATCTGCCCGCTGCTGAAGAGGGCCCATAGCGTGCCGCTGGAGTCGAACGAGGAGCCCACCTGCTCCGAGACGGGCCCGATGTTGAGTGGCCCCACGAGCGCGCCGGCGCCGTTGGCCAGGTTGATGCGGTAGAGCGAGTCCTGGAAGATCGCGTCGATCCCGTAGGCCTCGCCGGTCGTCGGGTGGATCGCGATGTTGTCGGCGAAGAACGAGCCCGTGCCGACGAGCGCCGTCGAGCCGACGCCGACGTTGACCGTGTAGAGCTCGGTGCTGACCGAACTGGCTCCGCTGACGTTGTACATCGTGCCGTTGTGGAAGGCCAGCCCCGCGTCGAGCCCGCCCTGCGCGCCCGTCGGCCCCACCAGCACTCCCGGCGGGGGCGTGATGCGCCAGAACTCCCGAACCGTCCCGCCGATGGCGTAGATCGCCCCGCCGGGCCCGAACGACAGGCCCTCCGCGTCACCGAAGTTCACCGGGCCGAGGTCCGTGGCCATCCCCGTGTTCAGGTTGATCCGGAACAGATGGTCGGTGCCGTTGGAGTCGATGCTGTACGCCACCGGCTGTGCGGAAGCCGAACCGGCGGCCGCGAGGACCGCGAGCAACGCGATACGTGACATGGATGATCCTCCTCCGAGTGTTGGGGCCGTCCTTCGACGTCGAACGTCCGCAGTGTACAGAACGAGGAGCCCGATGGGAAGGCTCCCCCGTCGGGTCCGGCCGTGTCATCCCGGCGCGCGCCGGCATGGACACCCGATCCATCGATGCAAGCGCCTTCATGTCATCAACTTATGACATTGGACGCCCGGTACGGAGGGCGGGTACTTCACCGGCGTTTCATGAACGATCGCGGTTCGACAACGGGGCGAACAACCGGTGAACGACCACGGTGGGTCGGCGCGCGAGCGCCAACCGGAGCGCCGCGTCAACCCGTCCCCTCGAGCAGGCGCGGGCGCGCCACGCGCTCGGGCAGCTCCGGCAGGTCCTTGCCGTTGCCCACCCCGATGTCGGCGAACCGGCGCAGCGTCGGCTCCAGACGCTGGCGGTAGCTCCCCACGAAGTGGTTGTAGCAATCGACCGTGCGGTCGATCGCCTCCCCCAGCTTCGCCACGTGGTTGAACGCCACGCTCGCCCGCTCGTGCAGCTCGCTCCCCAGCCGGCGGAGCTCCTCGGCCTCGCTCGCCAGCCGGTGCTCCTTGTACCCCACGGCCACGGCCCGCAGCAGCGCGATCAGCGTCGAGGGGCTCGCCAGGATCACGTTGTGACGCGCCGCCGACTCGAGCAGCCCCGGCTGACGCGACAGCGCCGCATCCAGGAACTGGTCCCCGGGCACGAACATCACCACGAACTCCGGCGATCCGTCGTACTGGCTCCAGTAGCGCTTCTTCCCCAGGGCCGCGGCCTGCTCGGCCACGTTGCGCCCGTACCGGTCCAGGGCCGCGCTCGCCTCCTCCTCCGTCTGCGCCTGGAGCGCGTCGAGGTAGGCCTGGATGTTCGTCTTGGCGTCGACCACCACCACCCGCTCGCTCGGCAGCTTGACGATCATGTCCGGACGCAGGATGTTCCCCTGCCCGTCCACGGTCGAGTCCTGCTCGGCGAAGTCGCAGTACGCCGTCATCCCCGCCAGCTCCGCCACCCGCTTGAGCTGCATCTCCCCGTAGCGCCCGCGCACCGTCGGCTCGCGCAGGGCCCGCACCAGCCGGCTCGTCTCCGTGCGCAGCAGCTGCCCGGCCTCCGCCATCGTGCGCATCTGCTGGCCCAGCGACGCGAACGACTCGGTCCGGTCCTTCTCGATCTGCCCGATCTTCTCCTCGTAGCGCCGGAGCGTCTCGATCATGGGCTTGATCAGCTGGTCCACCTTCTCGCGCCGCGCGTCCAGGTCCCCCACGCTCTTCTCCCGCTCCACCGCGAACGCCTTCTCCGCCAGCTGCAGGAACTGGGCGTTGGACCACTTGAGCGTGTCCGCGGCCAGGCGCGTGAACACGTTGCTGAACTCCTGGTTCAGCTGCGCGATCCGGTCGCGGATCTCCGCCTCGCGCCGCGCCAGCCCCGCCTCCTTCTCGCGGTAGATCGCCGCCATCGACTCCAGGTGCGCCGCGTGCTTCTCCTCGGCGCTCTTGATCTGCTCCGAGAGCTGCACCGCCTTGGCCGAGAGGGCGACCACGTCCGCCTCCAGCTCGTCCGACCGCGACCGCAGGTGGGTCAGCTCCTCATCCGCTTGGCGCTTCTCCGTCTCCACCCGCGCCAGCTGCACCGCCAGGCGCCCGCGCAGCACCAGCATCACCACCGCCGTCGCCAGCGACAGCACAGCCACCACCCCGGCCCCGATCGCAAAGTACTGCATGTTCGGGAGTATATCGGTAGGTTCTGGGACCCAGTTGACCGGGCGTTCATGCGGCAAAGGCGGCAGGGTGGCACGGGTGGCACGGGTGGCAGGGTGGCACGCCCAGCGAGTTTTCGAGTCGGGCGTGCCCGAGCACGCCCCGGCCCCTTCGGGCGCGCCCCGTGCCCTGCCGATTTGACACCCTTCGGGCCCTACCGCTCGGCCCGTGGCAGGTAAACACCCACCAACCGACCCCCATTCGCGGTCCCGGCTCCGGCATCCCGCTTGCCTTCCGGTCTCCCTCGTGGAGAACGTGCGCCTGCACCCCAGCCATCCCCTCTCCGCTTCGAACCCGCCGGGTTCGGGGCCGGGGACGGGCGCGCCGGCGCCCTGGCGGACCGTCCCTCGGCCCCCCGCCGGCGGCCGGCTCAACCTCCTCCTCTCCTTCGCCGGCTGGCAGACCGAATCCTGGGCCGACACCCTGCCCCGACTCCTCGAGCCCATGGGCATCTTCTCCCTCCGGGCCGCCTCCGGCCGGCAGGCCAGCGAGGTCCTGCGCACCAGCCCGATCCACATCGCCGTCGTGGACCTCGGCCTGCCCCTCGACGAGACGCCCCACCCCCCCACCACCACGGATGAGGGTGGCCCGCGCCTGCTCGAGCTCCTCTCGCGCCTGGCCAGCCCGCCCCCCACCGTCGTCGTCAAGCGCGCCCGCACGCATCGCGACGACTGCCGCGAGATCGCCGCGGCGTTGCGCGCCGGCGCCTTCGCCGTCATCGACCGTCCGCGCGATCCCAGCGATCTCGAGATCCTCCTGGAGACCCTCCGGCGCGCCCTCCGCCGGTTCTACCGCGACCGCTGGCCGGGGCTGGCCTAGCCCGATCGCCGCAAGACAAACCGCCACGGATGACACAGATGAGCACAGATTGGCTTTCCATCGGCGAGTCCTAACGGCAGTGCCCGGTCGTCTGCGTCCATCCGGGTGATCTGTGGCCTCCCCCAAACCCCGAACCCGAAACCCGTTCCCCTGGAGTAAGAAAGAATGGCCAAGAGCAAGAGCACCGCGATCCGTCCCCTCCACGACAAGATCCTCGTCAAGCGCGACGAGGCGGAGACCAGGACCGAGTCGGGCATCTTCCTGCCCGAGACCAGCAAGGACAAGCCCAAGACCGGCACCGTCCAGGCCGTCGGCGATGGGGCCCTGAACACCGAGACCGGCGCCCGCATCCCCCTGACCGTCAAGAAGGGCGATCGCGTCATCTTCAGCAGCTACTCCGGCACCGAGGTCAAGCTCGACACGCAGGAGCTGCTCATCATGTCCGAGGATGACATCCTGGCGGTGATCGACTGAACGGAGCGGTGCCAGGGTGTCGCGGTGTCACGGTGTCGAGCAAGCACCGCCAACCCGCGACACCTTGACACCTTGACACCTTCTTTCCCATGACCACCGACCAGCTGCGCCAGGCCCTCAAGGAACTCAACGGAGAGCGAGACCTCGAGCTCGCCTTCGCCCACTTCTTTCCGGCCGACAGCGCGCCGGGAACCCTCACGGTCCGCCACGCCATGCTCATCCCCAACGAGGAGGACCACCTGGTCAAGGTCACCGACGGCAAGTCCGTCTTCATCATCGACGCCGACCGCGTCGCCTGGATCCGCATCGGATTGAAATAGCACATCGCACAGGGCCACAGCGCCGCATCAGACAGCACCGAAGCACCAAGAACCATTCCGTCATCTGCCATGCGGCCCTGTGCCATGTGGCCCTTTGGAGAACACCATGCCCGCCAAGTCCATCGCCTTCAACACCGACGCCCGCGAGCGCATCCTGCGCGGCGTCCAGAAGCTCTCCCACGCCGTCAAGGTCACGCTCGGACCCTCCGGACGCGTCGTCGTCCTCGAGAAGTCCTTCGGCGCCCCCACCGTCACCAAGGACGGCGTCACCGTCGCCAAGGAGATCGAGCTCGAAGACCCGTACGAGAACATGGGCGCCCAGATGGTCAAGGAGGTCGCCAGCAAGTGCTCCAAGGATGCCGGCGACGGCACCACCACCGCCACCATCTACGCCGAGGCCATCTACGCCGAGGGCCTGAAGAACATCACCGCCGGCGCCAACCCCAACGAGGTCAAGCGCGGCATCGACAAGGCCGTCGCC
>CAYWOF010000101.1:0-6415 GCA_964459825.1 uncultured Phycisphaeraceae bacterium
CTTCGGCCTGCTGGGGCCCAACGGCGCCGGCAAGAGCACGCTGGTCAAGATCCTCATGACGGTCGTGCGCCCCACGCGCTGCGACGGCACCATGCTCGGGCACGCGATCGGGCACAAGCCGACGCTGGGGCGCATCGGGGACCTCCCGGAGCACCACAAGTTCGGCGACCACCTGACCGGGGCGCAGGTGCTGGACTTCTACGGTGCCCTGGCGCGGGTGGGCCGGCGCGCGCGGCGCCGGCGGGCCGGCGAGCTGCTCGACCTCGTGGGCATGACCGCGTGGGCCGGCAAACGCGTGCGCGGGTACTCCAAGGGCATGCGCCAGCGCATCGGCGTGGCGCAGGCCCTGATCAACGATCCCGACCTGGTCCTGCTCGACGAGCCCACCGACGGCGTGGACCCGGTCGGGCGCCGCGACATCCGCCAGGTGCTCCTCCGGCTCAAGGAGCAGGGCAAGACCGTCTTCATCAACTCCCACCTGCTCAGCGAGCTGGAGATGGTCTGCGACCGCGTGGCGATCATCGTCCGCGGCGCGGTCTCGGCGCAGGGCACGCTCGACGAGCTGACCCGCGGGCAGCAGCGTTACGAGATCGAGCTCGACGCCGGGTCGGCGCGGGCGCCAACGGGGGTGCTGGGCGTGCTGCCCCCGACGCTCTTCCGCGCCGCCCCGAGTCCGAACGGCGAACCGCCCGTGCGGGGCGAGCTGGCGACGGGCGAGCCGGTCGAGCGCGACGCCGCCGGCGGGCTCGTGCGCGTGGGCACCACCGATGCCCGGCGGATCCAGCCGCTCATCGACGCGTTCCGGGCGGGCGGGCTGGTGATCCGGGCGATCCGCCCGGTGCGTCCCTCGCTGGAGGACCTGTTCATGCGCGCGGTGACCGATCCGGCCACGGGCCAGACGCTGGAGGTCGGCGCGGAGCGGACGGCCGGACGGCGCCGGTCCGGGCGCAGGAACCGGGGGGCGACGCCGTGATGACGCAGACGATCGCATTGTTCGTCGACGCCTACCGCGAGCTCAACGCCCGCAAGCTGTTCTGGTTCGTGCTGGGCCTGACCCTGCTCTTCGTCGGGGCGGTGGCCTGCGTGGGGATCAACGACAAGGGTATCACGCTGTTCATCTGGACCTTCCCGGTGGACATCCTGAACACACGCACCATCTCCCCGAGCCTCTTCTACCGGTTCACGTTCTTCGCGCTGGGCTTCCAGCTCTGGCTCACCTGGGCCGCCACGATCCTCGCCCTCGTCTCCACCGCCCCCCTCATCCCGGAGTTCGTCGGCAGCGGGGCCATCGAGCTGACGCTCTCCAAGCCCATCGGGCGCCTGCGCCTCTTCCTGACCAAGTACGCCACCGGCCTGCTCTTCGCCGCGCTCCAGGTGACGGTGTTCACGGTCGCGGCATTCCTCGTCGTCGGGCTGCGCGGCGGCGCGTGGGACCTCCGGCTCTTCTGGGGCATCCCGTTCGTCGTGCTCTTCTTCAGCTTCCTCTACTGCGTCTGCGCCCTCATCGGGCTCTGGACGCGCTCCACCGTCGCCGCGCTGCTCGTCACGCTCCTGCTCTGGCTCACGAACTTCCTCATCCACGGGGCCGAGACCGGGGTCGTGCTCACGCTCCGCGTCCAGCACGAGCAGGCCGTGGCGATCCTGGAGGACGAGATCGCCAAGCTCGACCGGCAGATCGCCGAGTCCCGCGCTCCGGCCGGGGACGAGGGACCGGCCTCCCCGCCGGCCGGGCCGGGCGTGCCCCCCTCGGGCGACGAGGCGACCGGCCCGGCCCCCTCCGCGCTGGAGGCCCGGCGCGAGACCAGGCTGGTCCAGCTCGAGGGCGCCCGCAAGGACTTGCGCAAGCTCACCAACGTCCACGCCATCATGTTCGCCGTCAAGACGCTGCTCCCCAAGACCTCCGAGACCATGAACCTCCTCCAGCGCGAGCTGCTCGAGGACACCGAGCTCGACCGCTTCCGCGAGCAGGCCGAGGAGCGGCGCGCCCGCGGCGGCTTCTCGACCACCGTGGCCGGCGTGCGCGTCTCGCAGCGGAGCATCGAACGCGAGATGAAGCGCGTCCTCGACGCCCGCGGCGTCCCCTGGATCCTCGGCACCTCCCTCCTCTTCGAGGCCGTCCTGCTCGCCGCCGCCTCGTGGATGTTCGTGCGCCGCGACTTCTGACCCTCAACCTCCGGCCAGCTCGCGCCCCCGGTCGCGCGCCGCGACGATCGCCCGCGCCATCGCCTCCATCATCCGCGCCTCGTCGAGCACCCCGGTCGCCGCGGCCGTGGTGCCCCCCCGGCTCGTGACGGCCGCGCGCAGCGTCTCGGCCGGCTGGTCGAGCGCGTCGAGCATCGCCCCGGCGCCCGACACGACCCAGCGCACCAGCCAGGGCGCCATCTCGGCGTCGAACCCCACCTCGATCGCGCCGCGCGTCATGGCCTCCACGAGATAGAAGACGTACGCCGGGCCCGACCCCGCCACGGCCGTGAAGGCGTCCATGAGCGACTCGTCGATCATCACGACCCGCCCGACGGCCGAGAACAGCGCGACCGCCCGCTCCTCATCGCCGGCCTCCGCGCCCGCCCCCAGCGCCACGGCCGTCACCCCGCGCCGGATCCGCGCCGGCGTGTTGGGCATGGCCCGGACCACCGCCGCGGTCTCGCCCAGCAACGCGCGAACCCTCGCGCTCGGCGTGCCGGCCAGGATCGTGACGACCACCCGACGCGTCGCGCCGGTGGGGCGCCCCATGTTCGGGGCCAGCTGGGCCCCCACCTCGGCCAGGGACTGGGGCTTGACCGCCAGCAGCATCTGCCCCTGACCCGGCTCGGTCTCGGAGGCGATGAGCCAGTTCACCAGCTCCGGCGTGGTCTTGACCGCCCGGACGCCCCACGAGCGGAACACGTCGCGCTTGAGCCCGTCCGGCTCGGCCACGGCCACCCGCCGCGCGTCCAGCACGCCCGCCTCCGTCGCGCCCTTGACCAGCGCCTGGGCCATGTTTCCCCCGCCCACGATCGCCAAGGGGGCCGAACGGTCATCCATGGCGCCAGCGTAGCGGAACCCGCCCCCGCGCGCCGGTCCGGCCCGCGGCGCGCCGCCCGGGGGGCGACGACGGGGCGTGGCCACCATAAACTCAGGCCCACGATGTCCACCTTCTACCAGCTCGACTTCGAGAAGGAGGTCCGCGAGATCGAGCGCCGGCTCGAGGCCGCGGAGACCCGCCAGCGCGCGGAGGTCGGCGCCGAATCGGCCCAGCCCCCGGGCGTCGAGGCCGACACGGGCGACCTGCCCCCCGCGAGCGACGAGGCCATCGCGCAGCTGCGGCGCGAGCGCGAGGCCGCGCTGGAACGGGCCTACGCCTCGCTCAGCCCGTGGGACACCGTCCGCGTGGCCCGCCACCCCAATCGCCCGCAGACGCGCGATTACATCCAGGCCTTCTGCCGCGACTTCTGCGAGATGCACGGCGACCGGCGCTACGGCGACGATCCCGCGATCGTCACCGGCTTTGCCCGCATCGACAGCTTCAAGTGCCTCATCGTGGGCCACCAGAAGGGGCGCACCACGCAGGAGAAGCTGGCGTGCCACTTCGGGTGCGCGCACCCGGAGGGGTATCGCAAGGCCCTGCTCAAGATGCAGCTGGCCGAGAAGTTCGGCGTCCCCGTCGTGACCCTCGTGGACACGCCGGGCGCCTACCCGGGCGTCGGGGCCGAGCAGCGCGGCCAGGCCGAGGCCATCGCCGTCAACCTGCGCGAGATGAGCCGGTTGCGCGTCCCCATCGTCAGCGTCGTCATCGGCGAGGGTGGCTCCGGCGGCGCCCTCGGCATCGCCGTCGCCGACCGCGTCGGCATGCTGGAACACGCCTGGTACTCGGTCATCAGCCCCGAGGGCTGCGCCGCCATCCTGTGGAAACAGGCCAACGAGCAGACCAACGCCGCCGCCGCCCGTGCCCTCAAGATGACCGCCTCGGACAACCTCTCCCTCGGCATCGTCGATGCGGTCATCCCCGAACCGCTCGGCGGGGCCCACCGGGACCCGGGCGCGGCGGCCGACGCCGTCCGCCAGTGGATCGTGGCCCAGTTGACCGAGCTTCGGGGGATCGATCCGGAACGCCTGCTGGCCGATCGGTACCAGCGGTTCCGCCGCCTGGGCGCCTACGAGGAACACCCTCCCGGGCCGGAAGCGGTCGAGGCCGAGGGGTCAGATTGACCGGCCACCGGGGTTTTTGACTAGCCCATCGAACCTCACTACCTTTCACCCCGTAGGAACCGGGTTCGGATAGCACGAACAAAGTCCATACGACCGACCAGTCGCCCCCCTCAGAGAGGCCTGGCTTGGCCAAGAAGAGCGGACCAGCCCGGCAGCGTTCAACCAAAGCCGGCAGCCAATCGGCGCGCCGTGACAAGCCCGGGCCTTCGGCCAAGGGCGGCTCCGCCAAGGGCGGCGCGGGCTCCAAACCCAAAGCGTCGGCCCCCGCATCGACCACCCCGCCGCGCAAGCCGGAGGCCGCCCCCAAGCCGGGCTCCGGTGCGCCGGGCGACAAGAAGCCCGTGCGCAAGGGCATCACGATCGTGGCGCCCAAGCCGCCCAAGAAGTCCAAGCCCCGCGCCTCGAGCATCGTGTTCCCCAGCGTGGGGGCGCCCCTGCTCGGTCCCGGCACGCCCAAGCGCAAGCCGCTGATCGTCTCGGGGCCCAACGCGCCCTCCGTGGGCGGCTCGCTGGCCGCCGCCGGCGCGAGCAACGAGAAGCGCAAGCCGCTCTTCAACAAGCGCGACATGGCCCGGTTCCGCGCGATCCTCCTGCAGAAGCGGGCGGAGCTGGTGGGCGACGTCTCCAACATGGAGACCGAGGCCCTCATGAGCCAGAGCGGGTCGCTCTCCAACCTCCCCCAGCACATGGCCGAGCAGGGCTCCGACGCGTACGGCCAGGCCCTGGCCCTGGACCTGGCCGCGGCGGACCGTCGCCTCATCAAGGAGATCGACGATGCGCTCCTGCGCATCGCCGACGGGTCGTACGGGTACTGCCAGCTGACGGGCAAGCCGATCAAGCCCGCGCGCCTCGAGGAACTCCCGTGGGCGCGATACTCGATCGAGGCGGCCCGCGAGCTCGAACGCCGCTCGAGGTCCGTGTGAGCCAGGGCGGGGCGGAGATGACGCGCTCGGAGCCCACGTGGCGGTCCGGGCGCGCGTGGGCCGTCCTCGTCGGCGCGACGGCGATCGCCCTCGCGGCCGACCTCACCAGCAAGTGGCTCGCCTTCCGCGAGATCGCGCCCTCGCCGGTGGTCATCGAGCGCGCCCGAGTGCTCCGCGAGGCCAACCTGGCGCGACTGCTCCCGCCCTTCGAGCCCGTCACCGTGGTGCCGCACGTGCTCGACCTCACCCTGGTGCTCAACCGCGGGGCGGTCTTCGGGATCGGCGCGGGGATGCGCTGGTTCTTCGTGCTCTTCACCCTGGGCGCGCTGGGCCTGGCCGTGTGGATCTTCGGCACGTGGACGCGCCCGCGCGACCACGTCGCCCACATCGCCATGGGCCTCCTCGTCGCCGGCGGCCTGGGCAACCTCTACGACCGCCTCGTCTGCGCGTGCGTGCGCGACTTCCTGCACCCGCTCCCGGGCGTCATGCTCCCCTTCGGCTGGCGCATGCCGCTGACCGGCCAGCGCGAGCTCTGGCCCTATGTTTCCAACATCGCCGACCTCTGGCTGATCATCGGCATCGGGGCCCTCATGCTCCGGATGTGGCAGCACCGGGCGCCCTCCGCCGCCTCAACCCCGGGCCCGCGCTGACGATGTCCGGTGCCACTGGACCGTCGGCTGGCCCACCCCGACCGGCTTCGCCCCCCCTCTCCCGCTGGTCTTTCCCTCGTTTGCCATCTGCCCATCTGCCATTTGCCATCTGTCTTTCCCCCCCACGCCCCTCCCGCGCACGCGCTCCCCCGCGAATCCCGCCCCAAAGCGGCACCTCGATCAAAAACCGCCAAGGTCGCGTCCGATTCCGCTCGCTCCTCAGCTATGAACCGTTGGCGGCCTGCGCCGACCGCCCCGGAACGCGCGGCGCACCCGGGCCGCGCATCGCTCAGGAGGGCCCATGGCACACAGAACGTCCATCTCCACCGGACTCGCCGTTGTCGCAAGCGTCATCACGCCCGCGACGGCCCAGACGCCGGCCGATTGCACGAACGCGATCCCCGGTCAGGTTCCGATCATCATCACCGCCCCCCACGGGGCGGGGGGAACGTCAACGGTCAACCCCCCCGGAGTCCTCGAACGCAACCATCCGGATGCCGTCAAGGACAACGACGCCGGCACCTACGAACTGTCACTGAAGCTCGCGGCGCATCTCCGCGACCTCGTGGGTGGCCAGCCCTACGTCGTCGCCGCCCGCTTCGATCGCAAGTTCATCGACGCTAATAACCGCCAGGACACGTACGACCCCACCCT
>CAYWOF010000101.1:6425-9569 GCA_964459825.1 uncultured Phycisphaeraceae bacterium
CCTCAGCCCCGCCGCCGCGGCCCAGTCCCTCGAGGACAACCTCGCCTACAACTCGGCCGAAGCCAGGCCCTACTACGACTTCTACCACGACACGATCGCCGCCTACATCGCCGAGGTCAACGCGCAGTGGCCCGAGGGTGCGATCCTCCTGGATATCCACGGGCAGGCCACGAGCCCCTGCACCATCTACCGGGGCACCCGGGAGGGGGTGACGGTCAAGCGTCTGACCCACGACCTGCACTCGCCCGCGGCCCTTCACGGTCCCGACAGCATCTTCGGTCGTCTCGCCTCCTACGGATACAGCGTCTTCCCGCCGCTCGCCGCCGCCATCGGCTCCAGCCCGCTGGAGTCCTACATGAACGGCCTGAGCGGTGCGTACACGGTCGAGCACTACGGCAGCTACTTCGACAGCAACACGCCCAATCCCGATGGCGTGGACGCCATCCAGATCGAGACCGGCCGGTTCATCCGGGACGACGCGTGGCGCTCGAAGTACGAGCGCGCCCTGGCCAACGCCGTCGCGGTCTTCTACAAGGCCTACCTCGTCCCCACGGCGACGCTCGCGCCGCTCCTCAAGGTCACGAAGCCCAAGGACCTGCCCCCGCTGACGATCTGGCACGACGATGGCAACATCCGGCTCGGCGCCTCCACCGCGTCCGGCGACTTCAACCGCGACGGGTTCGCGGACGTGGCCGTCGGTCGCCCCGACGGCAAGGGAGCCGTGCGCATCTTCTACGGGCACGCCATGGGCCTCCTCCCGCCCGGAACCGAGACCATCACCGAAGAGCATGCCGGGGCCGCCAACGAGACGGGCGATTCCTTCGGCGCTGCGCTCGCGAGCGGCGACTTCAACGGCGACGGGACGGACGACCTGGCCGCGGGGGCGCCCGGCGAGGACTACAACGCCACGGACGAGGGCATCGTGCTCGTGTTCTACGGATCCGGCGAGGGCCTGATCGACGACCAGACGGGAAGTGCGACCACCGAGTGGATCCTCCAGTCGGCGGTCGGGGCCAATGGCGAGCCGGGCGATCGCTTCGGCGCGGTCCTCGCGGCGGCAGATTTCAACGCCGACTCGCGCGACGATCTCGCGATCGGCGCGCCCCAGGAGGACGATCAGGCGATCGACGATGGCATGGTGGCGGTCCTGTACGGCTCCCCGTCCGGACTCGTCACCGGTTCGCAGTCTCAGGCCGTGGCCGTCAGCTACGAGCGGATCGGACAGGCCCACGCGGGCGCTTCCTCCGAGGCGGGCGACCGCTTCGGCGCGGCGCTCGCGGCCGGCGATTTCGATGCCGATGGCGAAGCGGACCTGGCCGTGGGCCTGCCGCAGGAGGACGACCAGGGCACCGACGACGGGATGGTGATCGTGTTCTACGGCTCCTCAGTCGGCCTGCTCACGTCCGTCGGCGGCCAGGCCCAGGCCGTCCGGGCCGAACGCCTGGGTCAGGTCCACGCCGGCGCCGCCTCCGAAACCGGCGACCACTTCGGCGCCGCGCTCGCCGTCGGCGACTTCAACAACAACGGCAAGGACGATCTGGCCGTGGGCGTGCCCGACGAGGACGACGCCTCCACCAACGATGGCATGGTCGTCGTGTTCTACGGCTCGTCGGTGGGCCTCCTGACCCAGGTGGGGGGCCAGACCCAGGCCGTCGCCTACGAGCGCCTGAGCCAGGTCCACGCGGGTGCGGCGTCCGAACTCGGGGACCGGTTCGGCGCCGTCCTGGCGGCCGGCAACTTCAACGGCGCGGGCGGCGACGACCTGGCCGTCGGACTTCCGGACGAGGACGACGCCGCCGCCAACGACGGCATGGTCATCGCGTTCTACGGCTCGTCGGCGGATGGCCTGCTCCGCCTCGTGAACAACGTGGTGGTGGCGGTCAGCTTCCAGCGCCTGGGCCAGAAGACCGTCGGGGCGACCGCCGAGGGAAGTGACGGCTTCGGATGGGCCCTGGCGCCCGGCGATTTCAATCAGGACGGCAAGGCGGACCTCGCCGTCGGAACCCCCGGCGAGGACATCGTCGGCAGGCCCGACGTCGGCGCCCTCTACTGGTTCAAGGGGTCGGCCCAGAAGCTCAAGGCGCCGTAGCCCCGCCCGCCGCGCGCTGGCGCCGACGAGCTCGCCACGGGAGAGCGCCAGATAACACCGCCGGTGCCACCTCGGATGGTCGCGCCACTCGGGCCGCGGCGCATGGCGCCCGGGCGGGCGCGGACCGATCCGTCGCCCGGACATTGGCCGCTGCGGCGCTGCGCCCACGGCGGCCGCTCCTTGGTAGGCTCGCGCTTCCGGAGGAAGCTGGCCGATGGGAACGCACGTGACGGCCGGAAGATGGTGGGCCGGCCTGGCGGTGGCCGGGGTGCTGGGAGCGGCCCTTGGTTGCGCCGGCGCCGTCCCGGCACGAACGGGGGAGAGTCGGCGAGCCGACCCCGGCGCGACCGATGGCGCGTCCGCGTGCGTCCGGCTGGAGACCTCGATGGGCGACATCGTGCTCGCGCTCGATGGCGCCCGCGCCCCGGGCACGGTGGCCAACTTCCTCGGCTACGTCGATCGCGGGCACTACGACGGGACAGTGTTCCACCGCGTCCTCGCCGGGGCCGTGGTTCAGGGGGGCGGGCTCGACCGCGAGCTGGCCGCGCGGCCGACCGACCGGCCGATCCGAAGCGAGGCCGGCAACGGCCTCCGAAACACCCGCGGCGCGGTGGCCATGGCACTGGCCTTGAAGGACCCGCGCGGGATCAACATGCTCGCGCTCCGCTTCCTCACCCGCGACAGGCCGCCCACTTTTGTGGACAGCACCTACCGGCCCGGCGGGTATTCGGTGCGGACCGACCGGGTGGAGAAGCCGCTGCATTACGTGCAGGGCCGACCTCTGAAGCTGGACCCGGACCAGTTGTGTTTCTTCGAACGCACCCTGGAGCACTGTGCCAAGGCCGGCATCCCGGTGGTGCTGGTGAACCATCCCTATCCCTGGCAGAGCGACCGCGCCAAGCACGCGGCGTTCAACGCCGAGCTGGGTGCGATCGCCCGGCGCTTCCACGTGCCGTACCTGGACTTCGCCTACCGCCACACGTTGGATGACGAGGACCATTTCTACGACCACAACCACTTGAACCAGGCCGGAGTGGAGCGCTTCAACGCGACCC
>CAYWOF010000102.1:0-9566 GCA_964459825.1 uncultured Phycisphaeraceae bacterium
GGCGATCGCTTCGCCGGCCTGGCGCGCCGCATCGAACTCGGCGCGGACCGCCGAACGGGCATCATTCCTGGCCTCGGAGATGATCGCCTCGAGCGCACGGACTACGGCCGGAGGGTCGCACAGGGCACGGACCCGCGCCGGGGCTCCGGCGGCCACCCGCGCCCGTCGGGCCGGGTCCGTGAGGGCGCCCCGCAGGGCCTCGGCGAGCGACGCCGGGTCGCCCGCCCGGAAGAGCAGGCCATCCGCACCGTCCCGGATGATCTCGGGAAGGCCGCCGGCATCCGAGGCGACCACGCAGCAGCCCTGCGACATGGCCTCGAGCACGGTGAAAGGGAAGTTGTCCCAGACGGACGGGACGCAGCAGACCGTCGCCGCGCCGCGAGCGATCGCGAGCTCCGCCCGCGTGCGGTTGGGCTCGAAGATGAACCGGTGCGTCCAGCGCGGCTCGATGCGGGAGCGGAGCCACGCGCCCATCGGACGCTCCCCGGGTGCCGTGGTCGTGTCGACGCCGATCATGCGAACGCGCAGATCAACCCCCTGCTCGAGCAGGATCCGGGCGGCGTCGAGCAGGACGTGCGGGCCCTTGCGGAACTCGAGGCGACCGGCCAGGAGTACCTCGGGTGGACCCGTGGACGTGGACGGTCCCGGCGACGGATCGCGTGCGGGCGACCCTCCGAGAAGACCGGGCTCGAAGGGGTAGGGCAGAACCCCGACCCGCCGGGCGTCGAGGGCGCCGGGCACGACCGTGCGCACCCGTTCCACCATAGCCCGCGACGGCGCCAGCACGAGGTCGGCCGCCCGAAGGGTCTCCACCTCCATGTGCTCGACGCACGCCGTCTCGAGGGACATGGCGGTCTGCCCGTTGATCCCGCGCAGGATGAAGATGGGGCTGTGCAGGCGCACGGCGAGCAGCGCACCCGCGAACATGGCGCCGGCGCGACGTGCCGCGGTCGCGAAGTAACCCTCGCCGTAGAAATCGGCGAACTCGATGTAGTCGAAGGCGTAGTGCTCGTGCAGGCGCCGGAGCGACTCGTGGATCGCCAGCGGCCAGCGAACCGACCGCACACCGAGATCGGGGACCGCCGCCGACCACGCGTCGCGGTCGATCGAGTGGACTCGGACGCCCGGGAGCGCGCCGGCGGCCCGCTGCGCCAGCCCTTGGACCGGAGCGGTGAGGATGTGGGTTTCATGGCCCGCCGCGGCCAGCGCGGTCGCCGCGTGGGCGGCGTACGTGCCGACACCCCAGCCGGTGAAGGGCGCCAGCTCTCGGGAGACCAGGCAGACGCGCATCGGCAGCTCCTAGTCTCTGGCGCGCGTCGGTTGGAGCCGCCGGGTCTCGATGAGGGGCGGTTCGGCTTCCGGGCCCGGACCACCATGGGCCGACGCGCCCGGCCCGACCTCGACCCCACCGATCAGCTCCCGATAGCACGCGTCCACCTCGCGCAGGTGGTCGGGGTAGCTGCGCAGCGACGAGACGGCATGGATCTCGCGTGGGCTGGGAAGGGGCACTTCCCCCCGGACGATCCGCGCGATCGCGCCCGCCAGCGCCGAGGGATCCCCGGCCGGGACCAGCAGCCCGTTGTAGCGAAGCTCCCCCTCGTGGCGCGGCCAAGGGCGGTCCGTCGGATCGGGGGGAGGCGGCTCGACGAGCCACTCCGGCGGCCCACCCAGGCGCGATGCCACCACCAGCTTCCCCGCGTGAAGGTGCTCGAGCAGCACCAGCGGCGAGTTCTCGAACCACACGTGCGGCAGCAGGCCCACGTCGTACTCATCGCCCGCGGCCAGCAGCTGCAGCAGGTCGTAGCCGCCCAGGAAGCTGACCTCCGGAAACGGCGAGAGCCGCTTGCGGTAGACCCAGTCCCCGCCCGCGGCGCGGATGACGAAGTGGCAGCGCGAGCGCACCTCACGGGGGAGCAGCGGCACCGCCCGGGCCACGACTTCCAGGCCTTTGCTCGGACGGACAGTGCCGAAGAAGGCGAATCGGCAGGGGCGCGGAGCGGCGGGCGACCACGGGCGCAGGGCGTAGTGCGGCGAACGCCGGACGCGCCGGTGGATCTGGTCGAAGTGCGGCTGGCCCAGGCGCACCACCCGGCCTCGCCCGCGGTCCAGGCCCATTCGGACGTAGGTGTCGAGTACGAACCGGCTGGGCGGCGTGACGAGCGAGGCTCGGTTGAGCGCGGCGATCCCCGCCAGCCGTCGGCGGGCGTAGATGTTCGGGTTCCGGACCGGCAGAGGGAATGGGAGACCGAGGAACCGCTCGTTCTGATCAAGGGGGGAGGCGCCGACATCGGGAGGCTTCTCCGCCGGGAGGAGGCGCAGGCCATGGTCGAACGTGCCCGGGTGCTCCGGCCCGCCGGGGTCGAAGCCCTGAGCCGCCTCCGGGTCGGGCTGCGGGGGCGTCAGCGAGGTGGGGTCGAGGCCGTCGAGCCTGAACCCCAGGCGACGGCGCGCGGACCGGTACGCGTGGCGCACCAGCCCGGCCGCGGTCCGGCCCATCGCCGCGCGAACGCTCCCCTCGACTCGGCGCCCCAGGCGCGCCGCCCACGGGGGCGCGGCCTGGACGCAGCGTTGGCAGGCGCGACCCTCGTCGTAGTCGGTGCACGGGCGCGTCCCGCCCTGGAGCAGGTCCACCTGCGGGCAGATGTACCAGTAGTTGTGGGGCGTGACGACGACGGGCCGCCCCGTGTCGCGGATCGCCCCGACGAGGTCGATCGGGAACCCCTCGAGCGAGTGGATGTGGACGATGTCCGCCGCGATCCGGTCGAGCCAGCGGAGCACCGTCCGCGTCTCGCGGGCGCACGAGAGCTCCCGGGCCATGTTGCGGAAGTTCGTCGCCGCCGGGGACAGATTCGGGCTGTTGACCAGGTCCCAGCATTCCACGGCGCGCCAGGTCCCGGCGCGCCGAAGGTGCATCCAGGGCCGGATCCCGTAGCGGCGCCCGGCGGCAAGGTAGTGCACGCGGTGGCCGATCAACGCCAGGCCGGAGGCGAGCTCGGAGGCCGAGAGGTTGTAGCCGGAGCCCTCGGCCGCCTGAAGCGAGAGGTCGGCCCACCCAAGGACGGCCACGCCGAGAGGGCGCGGCGTTCGGAACCAGCCGGGATGGTCGGGCGGGGCGCTCATCCGTACCGGCCGGCCGAGCGACGGGGACGCAGGAGGGCCCCGCGCCAGGCGCACAGGATCGCCGTGATCCCCCAGCGCGCCGCGAAGCGCAGACGCGGGACGAGCCCGTCGGCCTCGATCTGGGCCATGGTCGGGCGCCGTCGCTCGATGTGGATGTTCCAGCGCGATCGGACCAGCGGCAGGTCGTTGCTCTGGTCGAAGACGAGCACCGCGTCGGGCGGGCGACGGAGGAACCCGCGCTGGGCCCGAAACTTCGACCCTCGGTTGGGCTCGAACCGGAGTCGGCGCGGGAGCAGGCCGGCCGCCGCGCCATCCTCGCTCGCCTGAGGGTCCGGAACACCGTCGCGCACGGCGTAGATCCACTCGGGCTGGTCGGCCGTGCGTTGCCGGTCGCGCAGGGCGCGCGTCACGTGGGCCCGCAGGTCGTCGGCCCAGTCGATCGAGCCCGGGTGGGAGCACATGACCAGCACGCGCGCGTCGCGCCGCAGGGCCCCGGCGCGAGCCAGCGCGTCCATCACCGGGATGAACGGCGGCCCCTCGGCGTCGAGACGACCTCCCCGGCCGGTGGCAAAGTCGTGCGCGGTCCGGCGCAGGATCTCCGCGTGGAACAACCGGCAGTGCGTGGCCGCCTTGCGGCTGTGGAGGAGCAGACGCCCGAGCCGGCGCAGCGTGGCCCGCCGGAGCCGCTCGGGCGCCACGAACTTCTGCATCACCCACAGGATGTTGCGCTCGGCGTAGTAGGCCCGGGCCGGCGTCAGCTTGGCGAGCCAGTTGGTGTGGTAGACCACCGCGTCCAGATCGCACACGACGCGGTAGCCGGCGCGCCCGAAGCGCAGGCACCAGTCCGCGTCGTCGCAGTAGATGAAATACCGCGCATCCCAGAAGCCGACGCGACGCACCCCCGACCAGCGCGCCAGCAGGCTGCAGGCCGACACGATGTCCACGTCGCGCACCCCCGAGAAGGCCCGTCGCCCGTGCGTTCCCCCCATCGCCCGGGCCCACTCCCGGTGCGCCCGCTCGCGCGGATGGCCCGGTGGCGGCTCGGGGGACATGGTCCCACGCTCGGCATCGAAGAAGATGGTGGTCTCGATCGTGGTCTGACGGTCGTCAAAGTCGACCGCCCGCGACCCGACGAGCCCGATGTGCTCGTCGGACTCGGCCGTTCGAACCAGCTGGGACAGCGCCCCCTCCGGCAGGTCCACATCGTCATCGACCAGCCAGACATAATCGGGGCACGCCTCGGACGCGCCCTCCATCCCGTGCTCCACGAACGCCAGTCCGGTGTTGAAGCCGCCGCAACCGCCGAGGTTCTCCTGGTTGCGGATCACCGCGAACGAGCCCAGGCCCAGCCGGTTGGCGGTCCCGTTGGTGCCCGCCGCCTCCGTCCGGTCCCCCGGGACGAAGGCCGGCCGATCGGCCCGGTCGGTCCGATTCTCGACGCGCCGCTCCGGCCGGAAGAGGCTCTGGAGATGCTCGGCCGTTCCATCCGTCGACCCGTTGTCCACCACGACGAGGTCGATCGCATCCAGCGGATAGTCCTGCCGGCCGATGGCCCCGACCACCGACGCCGCCACATCCTTCCGGTTCCACGTCACGACGATCGCCGCGATGCGCGGCGCCCGGGAGGGCGCGGGGACGCCGCCCGCCTCGACCCGAACCTCGACGGGCTTGGGCAGGGTCAGGGTCGGCGAGGTCCAGGAGGCGGCTGAGAGCGGGCCATTCACCTTCGGTCGGCTCCATCCGGACCCGGGCACGCGGGCCCCGCAGGCTTCAGGATAGCGGCTCCACGTAGAGCCGTTCGAGCTCCCCGGCGTGCTCGGCCATGCTGGGGGGAGGCCGAACCTGGGCCCGCAGGCGCGCCGCCAGCGCGGGTTCATCGATCAGTCGGGCCAGGTGTCGCGCCAGGTCCACGCGGTCATTGCCCCGGAAGAGCAGGCCGTTGTGCTCGTGGCGCACGAAGTCCGGAATGCCCCCCAGCCTGGCGCCCAGCACGGGCAGGCCGCAGGCCTGCATCTCCAGGACCGTCTGCGGCCCGTTGTCCCACCAGACGCTCGGGACGAGGCCGATGTCCTTGGCGGCGACCAGCCAGGGAATGTCCGCCGGCTCGTACCCATGGCGGAAGACCAGTCCGGCCAGACGCGGCTCCAATCGCCGGTATCGCGGCCAGATCGCCTCGCCCCCCAAGGCGTACACCGACAGGTGAAGCCGGCTGAGGTACTCGGGCGTCAGCAGCTCCAGGGCGTCCGCCAGCATGGGGAGGCCCTTGTACCGGTTGTGGTACCCGAGAAACACGGCGCGCAGGGGTCGGGGAGGGTCCGTCGGCGGAGGCGGACAGGCTGCCCCGGGCTGATCGGCCGCGATCTCTCCCGCCCTCGTCCCGATGTGGAGCGTGCGCAGCACGTCCGACCGCACGCCCAGGGCCTCGAACTTCGCCCGCACGAACTCGGATACGGCCAAGACCCGATCGCACCGGTTGAGCATCGCCACCATCGCGGATCGCCGGCGTGCGAAGTCGTTCGGAGGCAGGTCCGACGGGGGCTCCCCGGTGGGATCGTTCTCCAGCGGGTCCCAGTCGGGATCGGGCCGACCCCATGGCGGTCCGCGCAACATACCCGTAAGCAACGGTGGATCGTGGGCGCGCGACTCGGCGGAGGTGCGCGCGCTCGTGACGGCCTCCACGCGGACCCCGGCCCGGCGGGCCCGTTCGACGCCTGGCTCGGAGCCTTGGACGCAGGTGGCGCAGGCGTGTCCGTTCTCGTAGGCTCGGCACGCCCGGCGATGGGCACGCATCAGATACACCTGCGGACAGACCGTGTGATAGTTGTGGAGCGAGTAGAGGACCACAGGACCGCGCCGGTCCCGACGGAGACCGAGGGCGGCGTCAACGCACCCCGCGGAGAACCCCTCGATGTTGTGAAAGTGGACGACGTCCGGGGCCAGGTCGCGCAGCAGGTCGCCCACCGGCCGCTCCAGGTCCGGCGCGCGCACCTCGCCCATCGGATCGAGGAACTGCGCGATCGCCGGCGCCAGGACGGGGCTGTTGATGACCTCGTGCACACGCACGCCCAGCCAGTCCTCGTGCCGGTGGATCCGACAGGGCGGCACGCCCCGCGTCCCCGGCGGGTCGTACGCCACACCACCGCTCAGGCTGACCACCTCGTGCCCGCGCCGGACCAGCTCGAGCGCCAGGCCCTGGCAGTAGCCGTTGACACCGCCACCCTTCATGGCTCCATCCCGGATGCGGGCCCAGTTGACCAGCACGATCCGCATGGCGAAGGCTAGGGCGTCCGGACCCCCGGTTCGGGAACCGAGTGTGCCCGACCCTTCGCGCCCCGCAACCCGGGGACTCTGACCCGGGCCCCGTTCGCTACGCTTGCGCCATGATCCGCCTTACCTGCGACCGGTGCGATCGTGCCATGGAGGTCCCGGAGGACCTGGCGGGACGCAAGGTCGAGTGCCCATCGTGCGGAGACGTCAATCTGGTGCCCGTCCGGATCGCGGAGCCACCGGTGCGCCCCGTGGCGAAAGCCCCCGGACCGGCCCCCGGCCCCGAGGCCGAACCGGAGCGGCTCGTGCTGAAGGTCCGGCCGGCTATGCTGCGCTCGCGACCGCCGTGGGCGGCGCTGGTCCTGCTCCTGCTGATTCTGGGCGTCGGGGGGGTGATCTACGCGGGGTTCATCCGGCCGCGCAACGACCTGCTGGCCGTGAGCGTCATCGCCGCGCTGATCGGCGCCGCCGTGCTGCTCGTGTGGAAGGTCCTGTCGCTGACGGCCAGCCTGGAGGTGACGAACAAGCGGTCGATCGCCACGCGCGGCCTGCTGAGCCGGGCAACGAGCGAGGTCCTCCACGAGGACATCCGCAACGTCCAGATCACGCAGAGCTTCTGGCAGCGGGTCTGGCGGGTGGGGCGGATCGGAATCTCCAGCGCCGGGCAGGAGGAGGTCGAGATAATCGTCGATAACGTGCCCAGCCCGGACCGGATCCGGCGCCTGATCGACGGGTTCCGCACGATTTAGACATCCGGCCGGGCGCGGGGATCGAATCGGTGGATTGAAACGACCCGACCGAGCGCTATCAATCATCGAGCCATGCCCGCGTTCAACGATCCGAGCTCATGGATGCACCGCCTCAGGCTGAGGGTCCTGGCGGTCCTGGCCGCCACGACGCTCACGGCCATCGCGGTGGTCTCGTGGGCGGCCCTGCCCCTCTGGCCGGTGATCGGCGTCGCGGTCGCGGCCGCCGCCCTGGTCGTCAACACCGTCGCGTCTCGACTGAGCCACCCCGTATGCTGGGGGTGCGGCGCGGATCTTTCCCTGCAGAAGCCGGGCGAGTACGGCTTGGCCTGCCCCAGGTGCGGGAGCATCAGCGACATGCTGGCGCGCCACGACACGCCCCCGCCGGGCGGGGGCGATTCTCAGGCCTGACCTTCCGGCGCGTTCACTGGCCCTTCTTGGGCTTGCTCTTCGGGGCCTTGGGCTTGGCGGGAGGCGCGGATGGCTCGGCCTCCGCCGCCCCGGCGGTCGCCCGGGCCGGGGGTTGGGCGGCCTTCGTGAACTCGTCGGCGCTGACCTCGGTGATCGTCGCCTTGGCCAGGATCGCGTCGAACGTCTTGTGCTCGCGTATCTGCGCGTAGACCTGGCCCACCTGATTCCGCTGGATGAGCTCCTGGCGAAGGGCCTCGGGGCGCTTGTTCTGGTCGAAGGCCAGCTGGGCGATGCGCCCGTTGATCTCCTCCTCCGTCACCTTCACCCCCAGGTCCTCGGCGGCCCGGTTCAGGATGAAGAAGAGCTTGAGCTCGCCCGCCGCCACCTGGGCCGACGCCGCCCGCAGCTCCGCGATCCGCTCCTCGATGGTCTGCGGGTCCACGCCCCGGTACATCAGCTCCATCCGCTGGCGTTCCAGGGCTCGCGCGGCCTGCTGCGACGTGAGGCGCGCGGGCAGCTCCATGGCGGTGGCCTCGAGCAGGTGGCGGGCCACCTGCGAGCGCATCGCCTCCTGCTGCTGCACCAGGACGCGCTGCTCCAGCCGGGTTCGGATCACGTCGCGCAGCTGGGCCTCGCTCTCGAGGCCGTGCTTCCCGACGAGCGTCGCGACCTCCGCCGGGATGATCCGATCCACGCGCTCCACCGCGAACGTGATCACCAGCCTGGCGTTGCGCACGCCCTCGATCTCGTGGTTCTCCGGGCCCGTGGCGTGGATCGTCGCGGTCTGGCCCGTGCGCGGGAGCCCGAGCTGCTTCTCGAAATCCTCGACCAGGATGCCCAGGACCATGCCCTTGCCGCCCTTGTCGGGCGTGGGCACCTGCACGACGGCGCCGGGGATGTTGTAGAACTCCTGGCCGTCGGGCCCCTTCATGATCCCTCGCCCCGTCAGGTAGTCCCCCGGCTCGGGGGCCTCGCGGGGCTCGAGCTTCCCCTCGTTGATCAGCACGCGCCGGAGCTGCTCCTCGACCATCTGGTCGGTGATCTCCAGCAGGGGCTTGCGGACCGCGATGCCCTCGAGCGAGGGAAGCGCGAACTCCGGCATGACCTCGACCTCCACCTCGAAGGCCAACGGGCGGCCCTCCTGGACCTGGAGCTGGTCCAGCTTGTCGGCGATCGGGTCGCCGACCACCTTGAGCTTGCTGTCCTCCAAGGCCTTGGCGTAGGCCGAGGCCACGAGTTGCTTTCGCGCCTCGTCCCTGACGGCCGTGCCGAATCGCTTCTCCACCAGCCCGCGCGGCGCCCGTCCCCGCCGGAATCCAGGGATCTGGGCCTCCTCCGCCAGGGTGTCCAGCGACTCGCGCAGCTTCTCGGAGACCGTTTCGGCCGGGACCTCGATGGTCAGCTTCTTGCGGCTGGGCCCGGCGTCGGCGATGGTGACGGTGTTGGGGCGCTCGGCGGTCTCGGCGGCGGGCATGGGGGTCTTCTCCCGGAGGCGGCTGGTGGGGGACAAGTCTACCCCCCCGTATTCGGGAGGCAATCGGGCCGGACTGATCCCGTGCCCGAGCCCTGCCTGCCCCCGGAGACCGGCGCGGGGATCCCCTCCGATTGGTCTTGATTCCGGGACGAGGTTGTGGTACTAGGACTGTTTGCAGCCAAACCTCTGGGAACGGGGTTGCGGATCGGCGCGGCACGCGCCATCCGTGTTTGTACCCCGGGAGGGTGTGACGGCCTCGTCGAGGGGTCATCGCCGGGCCGAAGCCCGGGATGGCAGAAGGCCCGCGCGGGTTGGGCGCACGCCGACGCGCGGGGCACCCGGACTGGTGTCGAGCGGCCGCGTGCGCGCGCCGCCGGACCTTTCGAGAAGGAGCGAAGGATGAGACTCGTCAAGTTTGCATCGATCGCGGGCGGCGTCGTGGCCGCCCTGGCCGGCAACGCGCTGGCGCAGCCCGTCACGGCGATCGGACCATTCACCGGAACGGCGTCGGAAGGCTTCGAGGCGGTCGCTTCATACTCCTGCCCACC
>CAYWOF010000103.1:0-9554 GCA_964459825.1 uncultured Phycisphaeraceae bacterium
CGGACGACGGTCTGGTTGTGCTGCACGCCGCAACGGAGCGCGCGGATGCCGGAGAGCACCTTCGGCCCGCAGGCCCGCACGATGTCCCCGTGCTGGTTCATCGGGCCACTGGCGCGCGTGAGACGAGTGTTCATGGCATGCTCCCGTACTGGTTCGGTTCCGGCTGCGAATGTCTTGGCCACACGCCAGGACGTTGAGCCAGTTGTCACGCCATCGGAAGCGAGGATGGTGCGGCGAAGGGGCCAGGAATTCCTGTTGGGGGGCCGGGCAAGTGCACCTCGGGGCGGGCGCGCCCTGACGCACGCCGAACGCCGGGCCGACTCCCCTGAGCATGTGGAGGGTCTCGGCGGTATGCTGGCCGTCATGGCCAAGGGTGGCTGCCCGGATCCTCCCCCGCCGCCGCCCCCTGAGGCGATCACTCACCTTCTGAAGGATGTCGGCGAGGGTCGGGCCGGGGCGGTGGAGGCGCTCATGCCGCTGGTCTACGAGCACCTCCGGGCGATCGCCCGCACGCGGATGGGGCAGGAACGGCCGGGGCACACGCTCCAGGCGACCGCGCTGGTCCACGAGGCCTACCTGCGGATCGTCGGCGAGCAGAGCCGCCAGTGGAATGGGCGCTCGCACTTCTTCCACGCGGCGGCGGAGGCCATGCGGCGTCTGCTCATCGAGCACGCGCGGAGCCGGGGGAGCGTCAAGCGGGGGGGCACGCGGAAGCGCGTGCCGCTGAACTACCTGGATCTGGCCGCGGCGCAGGATGAGGAGATGATCGTTTCGTTGGATGCGGCCCTCGACGGACTGGACCGCGTGGACCCGGAGGCCGCGGAGGTCGTCCGGCTGAGGTTCTTTGCCGGGCTCGACGTGGAACAGACCGCGGAGACGATGGGCATCTCGGAGCGCACGGTCAAGCGCGACTGGGCGTTTGCGCGCGCCTGGCTGCACCGGTATCTGGAGCAGGGCGGGGAGGCCCCGTCCGGGCCGTGAGGCGCACCGCCGCGGGTCTACGGGGCTTGTGCCGCCGTCGTGAGGCGGCATGGTTGGTTCGTTCGTGTCTGGCTCAGGGTCGGTAGGCGGGGCCGGCCGGGCCTGAGCCCGCGGAAGGGTGTGGTGAGCATGAGCGAGCAGGATTGGGGTAGGGTGAAGGCGCTCTTCGTCGAGGCAATGGAGATGCCGGAGGAGCGGCGCGCACGCTTCCTGGACACGGCCTGCGCCGGCGACGGAGCGCTTCGCGCCCGCGTGGAGGAGCTGCTGGCCTCGCACCACGGGGCCGGGGACCTCATGGGCGCGCCCACGGGCCTGGGGGAAGAGGGCGCTGGCGGAGCATCGGGCGCTTCCGAGTCCCCCGGCGAGCGGGTGGGAAGCCAGATCGGGCGCTACCGGTTGGTGGGCGTCATCGGTGAGGGGGGGTTCGGCACGGTGTATCGCGCGGAGCAGTCGGAGCCCATCCAGCGTCGGGTGGCGCTGAAGGTGATCAAACTCGGGATGGACACCCGAGCGGTGATCGCGCGCTTCGATCAGGAGCGCCAGGCGCTGGCATTGATGAGCCACCCCAACATCGCGAGGGTATTCGACGCGGGGTCGACGGAGCAGGGGCGGCCGTACTTCGTGATGGAGCTGATCGAGGGTGTCCCGATCACAGCGTACTGCGATGCCCAGCGCCTGACGCCGCGCCAGCGGCTGGAGCTGTTCGTTCCGGTCTGTCAGGCGGTGCAGCACGCGCACCAGAAGGGAATCATCCACCGCGACATCAAGCCGAGCAATGTCCTGGTGACGGTGCAGGACGGCCGCGCGGTGCCCAAGGTGATCGACTTCGGGATCGCGAAGGCGACGGCGCACACGCCGGCCGAGCGAACGATCCTCACGACCGAGGGGCAGTTGCTGGGGACGCCCCAGTACATGAGCCCCGAGCAGGTGGACCTGTCGGGGCTGGACGTCGACACTCGATGTGACGTTTACGGGCTGGGTGTGCTGCTGTACGAGCTGCTGATCGGGGCGACGCCGTTCGATCCCGGGCAGCTACGGGCCGCGGGGCTGGCCGAGATCCAGCGGATCATCCGGGAGGTTGATCCTCCCAAACTGAGCACACGCCTGGGGCGCCTGGAGAACCTGGCCAGCGTGGCGGCCACCCGCCGCACGGAGCCGCGGCGTCTGGGGATGCTCGTGCGGGGCGATCTGGATTGGATCGTGATGAAGAGCTTGGAGAAGGAGCGGGCCCGGCGGTATGACACGGCCGACAGTCTGGGCGCTGACCTGCAGCGATACCTGGCTAACGAGCCCGTGCTGGCCGCGCCGCCCGGCGCGGCGTACCGGGCGCGGAAGTTCGTGCGGAGGCACCGGGGGCCGGTGCTGGCGGCGGCGATCGTGGGGTTGGCCCTGATGGGGGGGGTAACGGGAACCTCGACGGGCCTGGCGCGGGCGCGGGCGGCCCTGCGCTCGGAGACTCTGCAGCGACGCCAGGCGGAAGAGCTCGCCGGCTTCATGGAACGGGTTTTTCAGGGCGTCGGTCCCTCGGTCGCGCTCGGGCGGGATACCGCGATGCTCAAGTTCCTCATGGACGAGGCGGCGCACAGCCTGGAGAGCGGCGAGATGCGAGGGAATCCTGAGGCTGAGGTCCGCCTGCGAGTGACCATCGGAAGGGCGTACGTCGACATCGCCGCGTTCGACGCCGCCGAGCCGCAGCTCGCCGGAGCCCTGGCGCTCGCGGAGCGGACCTGGACGGGGGACCACGATCTGACCGCGGCGTGCCTGAACGAGCTCGGCACGCTGCGCTACGAGCAGGGACGTGCGAGTGAGGCGGAGCCCCTCGTTCGCCGGGCCCTGGAGATGCGTCAACGCCTGCACCCGGGCGACAGCGAGGAGGTCGCGGCGAGTCTCAACGACCAGGCCTACCTGTGGCAGCAGCTGGGCCGGGTCGCGGACGCGCTGCCGATCTTCGAGGCATCGCTGGAAATGCGCCGTCGGCTCCACCACGGCGATCATCCGACGATCGCCGTGGGGCTGGCGAACACCGCCTACTGCATGGTCGTGCTGGGCCGTTGGGAGGAGGGGCTGGCGCAGCACCGTGAGGCGCAGGCGATGCGCCGGCGCCTGTACACGGGCGATCATCCGGAGCTTGTGATCAGCTCCAACAACGTGGCGACATCGTTGATGCTCGTGGGGCGTGCCGCGGAGGCGCGCGAGGAGTTCGAGGTCACGCTCGCCATGATCCGCCGCCTGTATCCCGCCGACCATCCGACTCTGGCACAGCTCCTGCTCAACGTGGGGTACTGCGAGGACCGGATGGGGAAGCCGGAGGAGGGGCTGGCGAAGTTCGAGGAGGCCCTCGGGATGTACCGGCGCATCCACCGCGACCGGGACCACGAGCAGATCGCCATGGCGCTGGAGGAGGTCGGGGTGGCGCTCCAGCGGCGCGGGCGGTCGACCGACGCCGAGGCGCGACTGCGGGAGTGCATGGCCATGCGGGAGCGGGTCTATCCCGCCGGCCATCCCTTGGCGTGGAAGGCCGCCTGGACCGGGTGCCTTCTCGGCTCGGTAGTTCAGGCCCAGGGCCGGTTCGCCGACGCCGAACCGCTCCTGCTCGCGGCGTACGCCGCCCTCAAGGAGGACCCCAACGTGCCGCCGCCCTCCTCGCTGCGCGGGGCGGGTCACACGCGTGTGACGCTCGAACGGATCATCAGGTTGTATCAGGCGTGGGACCAGGCCGAACCGGGTACGGGTCGCGATGCAGAGGGGGCGCGTTGGAAGGCCGTGCTGGACGCGAGTCCGTGATTCCGGATGCGAGCGACTCGCGCGGTTCCCCGCGATGGCGCGGCCGGACGGCTCGCAAGGATCACGATCGCCCCGTGGATGCGGATGGCGGGAACCCGAGCTCGGTCAATACCCCGCCTGCCTGTCCACGCAGTTCAGGAGCGGCTCGCCCGCGCCGAAGCGGCGGATGTTCTCCCTGAACAGCGTCCACCGGCGTTCGTCGGTCTGCTCAGCATCGGCGGCCGTGTGGGGGGTGATGATCACGTTCGTGCGCTTCCAGAGCGGGTGGTCGGCGGGCAGCGGCTCGGGGTCGGTCACGTCGAGGCAGGCGCCGGCGAGACGACCGGAGTCGAGCGCGGCCAGGAGGGCGGGGGTGCGGACGATGCGCCCGCGGGCGATGTTGATCAGGTACGCGCCGGGCTTCATGGCGGCGAACGAGGCGGTGTCGAACAGCCCATCGGTCTCGGCGGTGAGGGGGACGCAGATCGCGACGACATCGGCGTCGGGGAGCATGGCGTGGAGGTCGGCGGGCTTGCCGACGCGCTCGACGAAGTCGGGGGCGGGGGCATCGGACCGGCGGATGGCGATGACGCGCATCCCGAAGCCGTGGGCGCGCTGCGCGATCTCAGCGCCGATGCCGCCGATGCCAACGACGAGCATGGTCTTGCCGTGGAGGGCGGTGGAGCGGGGGGCCTCATCGCCGCGGGACCAGCTCGCCTCGGCCTGGCTCTGGGCGTGGAAACGCAGGTTGCGGGTGAGGGAGAGGAGCATGGCGAAGGCGTGGTCGGCGATGGCGGGCGCGTGGACGGCGCGCATGTTGGTCAGGACGATGCGGTCGTTGTCGGCGAGGAGTGGGACGTAGCGGTCCACGCCGGCCGACATGGCCTGGACCCAGACGAGGCTGGTCGCCTTCTCGAGGAACTCGGGCGTCGCGAAGCGGGCCTCGGCGCCGTGGAACTCCGGGGCGCGGGCGAGGGCCTCTTCGGGCGTGAGGTTGCGGACGAACCGGATGTTGGGGGCGAGGGTCTGGAGCTCGGCCAGTTCCACGTCCGGCAGGTTGCCCGCGAGGAACGTCAGGACCGGGCGCTGGCCCGCCGGCATCGGGTACGCGATGCGGGCGTTGCGGGTCGAGCCGATGGACTCGGGGCCATCCTGGGCGCGGGCGTTGGGCGCGGCGAGGGCGCAGAGTCCCAGGAGACACGAGGCGATCAGGGGGGTGGGGCGCATGGGGCGAGTCTACTCGGGGACCCGCGACCGAGTGGTTCGTGGGCGCGGACACCGACCGACGCGAAGCGCGCGGTCCGTGGCACGGGCGGTCAGTGGCACGGGGAGTTGAGCCACCGACCCGGCCGGCTTCGGCAGGGCGGTTTCGGCATGGTCAGTGCGAATGTCGGGCGCCCCGGATGAACGCACTGACCCGCGCGAAGCGCGTGGGTCAGTGGCACGGCGCGGGTGGAGCTGGGCGCCGGGGAAGGGGACGGCCGTCCTACCTGCCCGCGCGGGCGCGGGCGGGGGGCGGCGTGCTCTTGCGGGCGGCCGCGGCGGCGGCCTTGGACTTGCGACCCTCGGCCACGGCCTCCCGGTGCACCCGGGCCAGTCCCACCTGGGCCAGCACCACCTTCCGGCGCGCCTCGACCTCCTTGGCCCGCCGGCGCAGCCCGGCGTAGCCCAGCGAGACGAGGAAACCGGCGGCGTACGACTCGCTCCATCCCGTCCGCTGGGCCAGGCCGTTGACGATCTGTCCCACGCGCTCGGGCAGCCTGTAGGACACTTTGCGCGCGATCCCGTTCTTCGTAACCATGACGGCACTCCAGCGCGGAGAGGCCCGCGGTACACAACTGTAGGACAGTGTAGGACAGCGATCCACACTCGCGCCAGGGGCCACGCGCCCGCCACCCTGGCGTGGCGACGTGCACGCCCGCAGGCCGAAACGGGCAGGAAGGCGCGCAGCCTCCGCGCTGTGGGCGGCTTGCGGGCTGCGGTGGCGGGCGCGGGCGCGTCCGGCGCCACGCCGCCACCCCCCGCGCCTACGCTCTGGGCATGCTTCGCCTCGTGCCGCGGGCTCTCGACGGGGTCGACCGGCGGATCGCCTCGTGGATGCGTCGGCACGGGCACTTCCTGCTGCGGATCACGCTGGGGATCGTCTTCGTGTGGTTCGGTCTGCTCAAGCCCCTGGGGCTGAGCCCGGCCGACGCCCTGGTGCGGCGCACGGTCTACTGGTTCGACGCCGACTGGTTCGTGCCGTTCCTGGGCTGGTGGGAGGTCGCGATCGGCGTGGGCCTGCTGTGGCGCCCGCTCAACCGGGTGGCGATCCTGCTGCTGCTGCTGCAGATGCCCGGGACCATGCTGCCGCTCGTGCTCCTGCCGGAGGTGTGCTTCAATCGGGCGCCGTGGGCGCCCACGCTCGAGGGGCAGTACATCATCAAGAACCTCGTGCTCATCAGCGCGGCGATCGTGGTGGGCGGCACGGTGCGGGAGCCCGACCGGCCGGGGCAGAACTGAGCGGCGTTCGATCGTGCGCCGGGGCGTGCTAACGTCCCGGGCCGGTCCCGCGCGCGGCCCGGCGCCGGAGGGCGCGTTCACCCATGGAGATCTTCAAGGAGTTCCGGTTCGAGGCGGCGCACCGGCTGGCGCACCTGGCGCCGACGCACCCGTGCCATCGTCTGCACGGGCACTCGTATCGCGTGCGGGTCGTCGTGGCGGGGCGCGTCGATCCGGCGACGGGGTGGGTCATGGACTTCGGCACGATCAAGGGGGCGATGGCGCCGGTGCTGGAGCAGCTGGATCACCGGTTCCTCAACGAGGTCGAGGGGCTGGGCGTGCCCACGACGGAGAACCTGGCGCGCTGGATCTGGCGCCGACTGCACGCGGCGTTGCCGGGGCTGACGCGCGTCGAGATCCGGGAGACGCCGACGGCGGGGTGTGTCTACGCGGGGGAGGACGAGTGAGCGGCGGGCGCGCCGCGGAGCCTAGTTGCACAGGGCGAAGGCGGTCTGGAAGGCGATGAAGTCGTTGATGTTGCGGACGCCGTCGCGGTTAAAGTCGCCGCGCGGGTCGCCGAGCGCGAAGAAGGTCTGGAAGGCGATGAAGTCGTTGACGTTGAGGGCCAGGTCGCCGTTGGCGTCCGGGCAGCTCTGGGACCCGGGGAAGCGGGTGGGGTCGGCGGGGTCGGCGCAGATGCGATTCTCGTCGTGGTCGCGCCACCCGTCCTCGTCGCGGTCGATGCCCAGGCGCATCTCGGTCCCCTTGGGCACAACGGTGAAGGTGAGCTCGGCTCCCGGGGCGGCGAGGGCCTGGAGCGAGGCGAGCGTGTGCGTCACGCCGATCATGTCGGCGTCCCACGTGCCGCCGGGGCGGTAGACGAAGCCGCGCTGGTCGTTGCCGATGAGCCCCTTGGCGATCAGGCCGACCTTGCCCGCCTGGGCGAGGCTGACCATGGTGCCGATGAGCTGGGTCTGCTGGGGGGGCGCGGTGGCGAGGCTGACGAGCGTGGTCTGGCGACCGACGGCCGCGTGCGTGTCCTTGCTCGGCGGCCCGGGCGGCTCGAGGATGTTCGTGGGGGATCCCGCCGGCAGGTCGGAGCCCGCGAACGAGAGCAGGAACGCGACGAGATCCGCGACCTGCTGGTTGCTCACGACGTTGAACGCCGGCTCGGAGACGAAGCGGGCGATCGAGTCGACGCTGCCATCGTGCAGGAGGCCGAAGCCGGCGCGATTCGAGGTCTGAGTAGCGTCGAAGCCCACCTTCTCGTAGATCGTGCGAAGCTGCGGGGTCTTGAAGGTGCGCTGGGTGTTGCCGTCGACCGAGACGACGGCGATGTGGTGCTCGCCCATGGGGCCGACGGGGATGGGGCCGAACTGGCCCGCGGCGAAGGCGGTGTCGGTGCCGGCGCCGGTGGGGAGGGTGTGGCAGGTGACGCAGTCGAAGACGCCGCCGTCGAGCCGGCCGGTGCGGTAGAGCAGCAGGCCCGCCTGGGCGTTGCCGTTGGGCAGGGGCTGGCCGGCGGGGCCGAAGCGCCCGGTGGTGAACTGGCCGGGCAGGGGGAGGCTGGTGGAGAGCGAGTTGTCGAGGTTGCGGTTGGGGTTGGGGGGAAACGTGATGGAGGCGAGCATGTCCTCGAAGGCCTGCATCTCGGCGGGCGCGAGGGCGGCGGTGTCGCCCAGGAGGCCCTCGAACGCGGGGTTGAACTCCTCGAGACCGAGGCGGTCGCCGCGCCAGTGATGGGGCTCGAGGCCGATGATCCCCTGGAGGGTCTGGGTGGTCATGGGGCCCTTCATGGGGTGGAAGGGTGTGAAGGCAGGGTTCGCGAACGGGGGCGCGAGGCCCAGGATGCCGGCGCCGAGGTTCAGGCCGTTGAGGGCCTTCATGGCGCCGGTGGGGTCGCCCAGGTCCCAGGCGAGGCGGTCGGTGCGACCGTCGATGTGACAGGAGGCGCAGGCGAGCTGACCGAGGCCGGAGGTGCGGTGCGTGTCGTAGAGGAGCGGGCGACCGGCCTTGATCGCGCCGGGCGTGGCGTCGTGGAAGGCGAGTCGGGCCACTTCCTGCTGGGTGGTCGTGCTGACGACCGAGAGGCTGCCCTCGAAGCGGTTGAGGACGTAGAGGCGCGAGCGGCCCTCGTCGAGGGCGAGGGCGACGGGCCCCTCCCCCACTCCAATCGTCGGCGCGACGCCGGTGCGGTTGCCGGCGTTGTCGATCACGATGACATTGTTCGAGCCCATGCCCGCGACGTAGCCGACCGTGCCCGCGGCGTTCCAGGCGAGGGCGCGCGGGTCGCCCAGGGACTTATCGCGCTCGGTCTGGGGGATGCTCGTGGAGGCGTAGGTGAGATGGGGGTTGAGGTCGCGGATGAGAGTGGACGAGGCGGGGCTGGAGGGATCGAACGAGGCGAAGTGGACGCGCAGGAAGCGGCCCTTGGCGTTGGGCTCGAACCGGACCTCGTTGCGGGACTCGGTGCCGACGACCGTGACGCGGCCCGAGGAGGGATTGACGGCCAGGTCCATGTTGGTGGTCAGCAGTGCCGTGGCGTAGGTGACGGCGAGCGAGGAGGCGTTGATGATCGCCACGTCGCGGTCGGGCAGGTCCCAGCCGACGGGACGGCCGGAGAGGACGGCCTGGGGCCCGCTGACGAGGTTGGTCCAGTTGCCGCCGTTGTCGTCCAGCCACTGGCCGGCCGCGTTCCTGCGGACAACGAGGCCGACGCGCGGGGGCGTCGGGAGGCCGCCGGCGATGGGCGGGCTGAAGGAGAGGCCGTTGTTGGGCGGGGGGTTGGCGCCGCCCCAGGGGCCGCCCGGGTTGTTCACCACATTGGGGGGAAACGCGAGCGTCCCGCCCTGGGCGGGATCGATGCCGCCGCCGAGGATGGTGGTGCCGTTGCCGGACTCCCACACGGCGGCGTAGACGGTCTGCCCATCGGGGCTGACGGCCAGCGCTCGTGGGTCCTCGGCGTCGATGGGGATGACGACGGGGGCGGCGGTGAGGTTTGCGGGATCGAAGACCTGGACCTGGTTGGCCTGGGAGCACGAGACGAAGGCGCGAGCGGGCGAGCCGGCGAAGGCGATGTCGAAGGGCTCATCGGCCGTGGGGAGCGTGGCGACGACGTTCAGGGTGCTGAGATTGACGATGCTGACCGAGTCGGAGATGTGGTTGGCGACCCAGGCCTCCGTGTTCGAGCGGGCGCGAACGGCGACGGGATCGACCCCGACGGGGATGGAGGCCACGAGGCGGGGGAGTGCGCCCGTAAGGTCGAAGACCTCGAGGCGGGCGTCCGGGAGGTTCACCAGGAGGAGGCGGTTGCCATCGGGTGTGATGGC
>CAYWOF010000104.1:0-9532 GCA_964459825.1 uncultured Phycisphaeraceae bacterium
GCCACCGCGGCGGCCATCGTCCGCCTCAAGCGCAACCACTCCCTCTGCTCCCTCCACCTCGTCAGGCAGATCGAATCCATCACCCCCGCCGACACCAGCTGAACGAACCGCCCGCGTCGGCAAGCGGTCCGCCCGCCCCTCGCCGCCCTTGACGCGCCAACGAACCGCGCGCGTCAGCAAGCGGCCCCACCGGAGCCGAGTTCTTCAAGCCGCGCCCGGTTGGTAAAGCAGGACGACCGCCCCCGACCGGAACTCCTGGCGGCCGACGAGCTTCAGGACAAGCCGCTCGCGCAGGCCGGCGAACAGCGCCGGCCCGTGACCGGCCACGACCGGATGCACGACAAACTCGTACTCATCGATCAATCCCAGGTCCGCCAGGGCCAGCGCGAGCCTCGCGCCCGCGACGAACAGGCCGTGCTCCTGCTTGAGCCGCCGCACGGCCGTCCCCAGGTCCCCCGCCACGAGCCGGGCGTTCCAATCGACCCGGTCGAGCGTGCTCGACACGACGTACTTCCGGGCCGCGTCGATCGTGCGGGCGAAGGGCAGCATCCACCCCGTTCCCTCGCGCGCGAACGGGCGCCAGAACTCCTCCATCATCGTGTACGTCACCCGCCCGAAGAGCAGCGCGTCGGCGCGCTGCAGATTGGCGATGGCGTGCCGATGCACGTCCTCATCCCCCAGCATAAGACGGTGATCGATGCATCCGTCGAGGGTGACATTGATCGAGAATCGCAGGGGCTTCATGCGCGGAGTGTACCCGGGATGCTGCTCACCCCGGCCGCTCGTCGTGCCACCAACGCCCCTCACGCACGGACGAGCTTCTGCCCTTTGACCATTGCCATCTGCCATCTGCCATCTGGCCATTTGCCATTTGCCATTTGCCATTTGGCCATGTGTTCACAGTACACTGCCCCTATGAAGAGCACGGCCACGACCGTCAAGGACTACCTCGCCTCGCTCCCCGAGGACCGCCGCGCCGCCATCGAGGCGGTGCGGAAGGTGATCCTCCGGAACCTCGACAAGGACTACGAGGAGGGCATGCTGTACGGGATGATCGGGTACGCCGTGCCCCACCGCGTGTGGCCGCTGGGGTACCACTGCGATCCGAAGAAGCCGCTCATGATGGCCGGGCTGGCGAGCCAGAAGAACAACCTGACCGTCTACCTCATGCCCGTCTACGGGGACAAGACGACGCGCGAGTGGTTCCAGAAGGCCTGGGCCAGGTCGGGGAAGAAGCTGAACATGGGCGGCTGCTGCATCCGCTTCAGGAAACTGGAGGATGCCGCGCTGGATGTGATCGGCGAGGCGATCCGCCGCACGCCGGCGAGGGCCTACGTGGCGAACTACGTCAAGATCCTGGCGAGCACCGGCCGCGGGCCCGACGGGAAGAAGCTCAAGAGCGAAAAGCCCGCGAAGAAGGCCGTGAAGAAGGCCGCCACGAAGAAGAAGGCGAAGCGGTAGGAGTCGCGACCCTGTGCAGCGCGCCCACCCGCTCACGGAGCCCGAAACAGCACCAACCCCGGGATCCGCTGGAAATGACGCACGTTCCTCGTCACCACGCCATGCCCGTGACGCATCGCCGTGCACGCGATGAGCGTGTCCATGTCCCCCACCGGCGCGCCGGCGCCCAGCAGTGCCGCCATGACCAGCCCGAACCGCTCCGCGCACGCCGCATCGAACTCCAGCACCTCCATCGCCTCCAGCACGGCGGCCACCTTCGCCCCTTCGCGTTCCGGATGCGCCGACCGGTGCACCCCCACGAGCAGCTCCGCCACGGTGAACCTCGTCGTGGCCAGCGGCTCGCCCGCGCCCACGAGATCTCCCACGAAGCGCCGGGCCCGGCCCGCCCGGGCCGTCCCCGCGCCCCCCATCAGCTCCACGAGCACGTCGGTGTCAAGACAGGCCACGGCGCCGGCTCCGCGTGCCATCCCGCCGACGCTGCGCGATGCGGCGCCGGATCGCCGCCCCCGCCGCGCGGCTCAGCTCGTTCTCCCGGAACAGACGCTCCACATCCTCGGGCGCCAGCGGGGGACGCACCACGCGCTTGATCGTGGCGCTGAACGACTCGTGCTCCCGCCGCACGGCGCACAGCCGGTCGTACGCGTCCAGATCGATCGAGATCGTCTTCGTCGCCATGGCCCTCATCATATCCATGCATGTACATGCATGGCCACCTCCCCGCCGCATCCCGCCCGTGGTGGTTGCCACCCCCTCCCGTCCACACACGATCATCCCCGGTCTGCCGATGATCATGGCCCGGGTGAGGCCACCCGGCCTCCCCAGGAGGGACAAACGCTTGTACGCTCGTGTCGGAGCGAAGAGTCCGCAAGCCCATCGCCCCGTGAGGTAAGGCCATGCACAGCACCCGCCGCCAGTTCCTCAACGACGCCACCGGCCTCACCGCGGCCGCCCTGCTCGGCCCCCGCGCCGTCGCCGCCGTCCACCCCGGCGGCACCGACACCATCCACGTCGCCCTCGTGGGGTGCGGCCAGCGCGGCGCGGGCGCTGCCCAGAACGCCCTCTCGGTCCAGCGCGGGCCGATGCGCCTGGTCGCCATGGCGGATGTCCTCGAAGACCGCCTCGCGGCCAGCCACCAGGCGCTCGCCGAGCTGCTCCCCCCAGACTCTCACGTGCCGCCGGAGCGCCGCTTCGTCGGGTTCGACGCCTATCGGCACGCCATGGACTGCCTCCGCCCCGGCGATGTCGTCATCCTCGCCACGCCCCCCGCCTTCCGCTGGGTCCACTTCGGCTACGCCATCGAGAAGGGCCTGCACGTCTTCATGGAGAAGCCCGTCAGCGTCGATGGGCCCACCAGCAAGCGGATGCTCGACCTCGCCGAGCGCTCGCGCCAACGGAACCTCAAGGTCGGCGTCGGCCTCATGTCGCGCCACAGCCGGCCGCTCCAGGAGCTCGCCCGGCGCGTGCGGGATGGGGAGCTCGGTGAGATCATCTCGCAGCACGGCTACCGCATGCAGGGCCCCATCGTCACCTTCCGCTCCCCGCCCAGGCCCGCCGACATCGGCGATCTCGAGTACCAGATCCGGCGCTTCCACAGCTTCCTCTGGGCCAGCGGCGGCGCGTACAACGACTTCTTCATCCACCTCATCGACCAGCTCTGCTGGATGAAGGGCGCCTGGCCCGAGAAGGCCCAGGCCCTCGGCGGGCGCCACCACCGCGTGCGCGCCGACGGCGTGCCCTGGGTGGACCAGAACTTCGACTCCTACGCCGTCGAGTACACCTACGCCGATGGCACGACGCTCATGTTCCACGGGCGGAACATGGACGGCTGCCCGGAACGGTTCACCAGCTTCATGCACGGCACCAAGGGCTCGGCGATCGTCTCCGCCAACGGCGACTGCGGAGCGCCCTCCCGCATCCACAGCCGCCACGACTTCGGGCGCGAGAGCCTCGCCTGGGAGTCCGAGACGCCTCCGGGCCAGGAGAATCCGTACCAGAACGAGTGGGACGCCCTGGCGAGCGCCATCCGCGACGACACGCCCCACAACGAGGCCCGGCGCGGCATCGAGGCCAGCCTGGTCTGCAACATGGGACGCATGGCCGCGCACACGGGGCGCGAGATCACGTTCCAGGAGATGCTCGACTGCCCGCACGAGTTCGCGCCCGGCGTGGCGGAGCTCACGGCCGACTCGCCCGCGCCGCTCCAGCCGGATGCCGCCGGGCGATACCCCGTGCCGCAGCCGGGGGTCCTCGCGGACCGGGAGTACTGACACATCCCCATGGCGCGAGCGGGGATGTGCCCCGACATGCCAGTCATACCAGGTCTGTGGACCGACCCCGCACGTCAACGGATGACCGGTTGTTCCCCGGCCTCCGGCGTCCCGCCCGGCGCCTCCACACGCACGAACTCCCGCAACGCCCGCCAGAACTGATCGCTGAGCATGGGCGAGATCACCGCCCGGCCCTCGACGCTCACCCGCGCGCGCACGCGCGTGCGCCCGTCGTGCTCCGGGCCCACCTCCACCGCGAGCGTCACCGGGCGCAGGGCGACGTTCCGCGGCGCGACCGCGCTCCCGCCGCTGATGGTCATGAGCGTCAGCACCGACAGCGTCGCCTCCAGGGTGTCCCCCAGCGCGCCCTCGACCGGGTCGATCGCGGCCAACGTGGTTCCGCTCGCCCGGGCGCGCGCCGGGTCCGCCGGGTCGAGCTCGTACCCGCACCGGAACATGGCGGCCCGCGTCACGGCGAACGCCCGATCCGCCGGGGCGAGCACCTCCCGCACCTCGATCGCGTCGATCTGCGCCCGGGTGAGCGACTCGGGCGCTCGCGAGCGCGGCCCGCACCCGACCAGCGCCGCCGCCAGCGAGAGGCACGGCGCCATCGCGCCCGGGGGAAGCCGGAGACGTCGCGGGCTCGTGTCTCGCCGGTGCATGCCCGGTCATGCGTCGCCGGGCGGGCGGGAGCGACACGGCGCCCGCCGGCCCGCCCGGGTGCCAGCGTTCCCGATTCCCGCGAGCGGCACAACCCGCGCAGCACGTCTCACTCCGATTTGGTATTCTCCCGCCATGCCCCTCGACATCGACGGCCTCTCCGAGCCTGAGCTCCTCGACCTCCATCATCGCATCACCGAGCGTCTCCGCCTCATCCACCAGCTCCGCGCGCACGGCGCCATGATGAAGTTCTCTCTCGGCGACCGCGTCTCTTTCCAGGCCGAACACCGCATCGAACGCGGGACCCTTACCCGCTACAACCGCCGCACCGTCACCATTCTCGACGATGATGGGCGATACTGGAACGTCTCGCCCGGGTTTCTCACGCGTCTTGAGTCCGCCCCGGGTCCCGAGGTCCGGGTCACGCACATTCGGGCCGAACTCGAGCCGGAGAGCCGGTGATCCCGCGCCCTCACACCACTTGACTCAAGCGGTCTCGCGAGGTGGGCTGGGCGGCGCGCAACGGGCTTGTCTTTGCTCGTGCATGACGCGCGACGCTCCGCGCGGTGGGTTCCGCGTTCCTCGCTTCTCGTTTCTCTGCGTCTGCCCCTCGCACCTCAACCGCTCACCCGCTCACCCTATAGTCTCGCCCTCCCGGGAGATTCGCATGCCCGATGCCGCCTCCGCCCCCGCCGCCCCCAAGTCCATGGACGAGATCATGGCCCTGTGCAAGCGCCGGGGCTTCGTCTACCAGGCCTCGGAGATCTACGGCGGCATCAACGGCTTCTGGGACTACGGCCCGCTCGGCGCCCAGCTCAAGAAGAACCTGCGCGACGCCTGGTGGCAGGACATCGTCATGAACCCCTGCTGGGGGCGCCAGGGGCCCGGCGGCGAGCGCGTCCGCAACGTCCCCCTGGATACCACGATCATCCAGCACCCGCGCGTGTGGGAGGCCAGCGGGCACGTCGCCGGTTTCAACGACCCCATGGTCGACTGCAAGGAGTGCAAGAGCCGCTTCCGCGCCGACCACGTCGCCAGCGGGCCCCTGCTGGCTTACGACAAGCCCCTGCCCACCGAGAACACGCACCACGCCGGAAAGTTCTGGCTCCAGTTCATGGATGCCAGGCCCGTCGCCCGGCTCTGGTGGGTCCTGGGAGACTCGCCCCAGCAGGTCGTGGACCATGCCCGGGCCGTGCTCAAGGCCCGCAAGGTCAAGGTCCACGTGATCGCCTGCCACCAGGAGCGCCCCACCGAGCCGCGCGAGCTCCTCTTCATCGAGGCCGATGGCAAGGTCTACTTCTGGCCCGCGGCGTTCGCCGCCGGCAAGCTCTCGGGCGATGACCGCTGCCCCCGGTGCGGCGGCCCGCTCACCGAGCCGCGCCAGTTCAACCTGATGTTCAAGACCTACATCGGGGCGACCGCCACCGAGGACGACAAGGCCTACCTGCGCCCCGAGACGGCCCAGGGCATCTTCGTGCAGTTCAAGAGCGTCGTGGACACGACGCGCGTGAGGGTCCCCTTCGGGATCGCCCAGACCGGCAAGGCCTTCCGCAACGAGGTCACGCCGCGGAACTTCACCTTCCGCTCGCGCGAGTTCGAGCAGATGGAGGTGGAGTTCTTCTGCCACGAGTCGGAGGCGATGGAGTGGTACCGGTTCTGGCGCGACTGGCGCATGGAGTGGTGGCGCTCGATCGGCCTGGCCGGCGACAACCTCATCCTGCGCGAGCACGAGGCCTCCGAGCTGGCCCACTACTCCAAGGCTACCAGCGACATCGAGTACCGCTTTCCCTTCACCGCCCCCGGCTTCGGCGAGCTCGAGGGCGTCGCGTACCGGGGCGACTTCGACCTGCGCCAGCACGCGCAGCACTCGGGCCTGGGCGACAAGCTCCGCTACTTCGACACCACGCGCGGCGAGCCGGCCCCCAACGGCCAGCCCAAGGGCGAGCACTACTTCCCCCACGTCATCGAGCCATCCGCCGGGCTCGATCGCGGCGTGCTGGCCCTTCTCTGCGAGGGCTACCACAAGGACCCCAGCCGCCCCAGCCCGGAGATCATGCGGTTCCACCCGCGCCTGGCGCCCATCAAGGCCGCGGTCTTCCCGCTGGTGAACAAGGACGGCATGCCCGAGGTGGCGGAGAAGCTCTACGACGAGCTGGCCGCCCGCTTCGGGCGCCTGGGGTTCATCGAGACGGACGCGAAGCAGTCGATCGGCAAGCGCTACGCCCGGATGGACGAGGCGGGGTGCCCGTTCTGCTTCACGATCGACGGCGAGACGCTGACGAACCAGACGGTCACGGTCCGCGATCGTGACACGGGCGCCCAGGAGCGGATCGGGATCGGGAAGGTCGGCGCGTACCTCGCCGAGCGTCTCGGGGGTTGATGGGCGGGCCCAGCCCACGCCTCGTCCTGCTCCCCGGCCTGGGCACCGATGCGCGCCTCTTCGGCGCGCAGCGCGCCGCGTTTCCCGCGCTCGAGGTGCCCGACTGGATCGAGCCGCGCGCCCGGGAACCGCTCGCGGGCTACGCGCAGCGCCTGGCCGCCCGCATCGACCCCTCGTCTCCGCTGGTCATCGGCGGGGTCTCGCTCGGCGGGATGCTGGCCCTCGAGATGGCCCGGCACCTGCCGGCGCGGCGCGTCGTGCTCATCGGCAGTTGCACGCACCCCCGCGCCGTCAGCCCGGCGCTGCGGTGGGTCGAGCGCCTCAGCCGCCCCTGGCCGACGGGGCTCCTGGAGCGTCTGACCATCCTGGCGCCGCTGTTCGTCGGGCTGGGCGGCACGGTCCCGCGCGAGGGCCGGCGCCTGCTGGCCCGCATGGCGCAGGAGGTGCCCGCCGCGTTCATCCGCTGGGGTGCGCGGGCGATCCTCGAGTGGCCCGGCGGGCCGGATCCCGGCGTGCCGGTGACGCACATCCACGGCGGGCGCGACTGGGTCATCCCGCGCGGGCGCGTGGAGCCGACGCACACCATCCCCGAGGGCAGCCACGTGCTGAACCTGTCGCACCCCAAGGCGGTCAACGAGTTCCTGCGCGGGTGCCTGCGCGACGCGGAAGGGGCGTGACGGCGGTCACCCGCCGGCGGCGACGGTCTTGTCGCGCAGGGCCGCCTCGATGCGGAACTGCTCGCGCTCGAAGAACCCGCGATAGTCCGGGTCGGTCTCGCGCATGATGGCGGCCTTGACCCGCTCCAGAGACGCCTCGTCGGCCAGCCCGAGGCTGTAGCCGGCGCGGATCGCGCCGCGCAGCGCCTGCAGGTAGGTCGGATCCCGCTCCAGGGCCAGGAGGTAGTACTCCAGCGCCTTCTGGTGCCACTTGCGGTTGTAGTAGGCGGTGCCGATGTTCTCGAGCGGCGTGGGATCGGTGGGCTTGATCTCGGCCGCGACCTTGAACACGCTCACCGCGTCCACGTAGTTCTGCTGCTTCATGAGGAGCACGCCGAGGTTGTTCCAGGCGTAGAAGAGGTCGTCGGAGTAGCGGAGCGACTGGCGGTAGAGCTCGATCGCCCGCGCGTCATCGCCCGCCAGCTCGGCCCGCCGGGCCTCCTCGGCCAGGCGGACGGCCTCGTTGGTGCGCTCGGCGCTCTGCGTGGCGGCCTCGGTGGGCGTGGAGGTCGACTTGCAGCCCGGCATGGGCGCGCCGGCGCCGAGCAGCGCGACGCCGATCAGGAGGGGGCAGGCCGATGGCCGTCGGAACGGTCGCGTGGTCAAGGGCGTCGCTCCCATCTGCGGAAGGTGGCGTTCATGGTCCACCCCTCGGGCGAGGCGCGGAGGTCGTCGATGCTGAAGAGCTCCAGGCCCGGGATCTCCTGGGTCCCCAGGCGGATCCACTGGAGCAGCGGCTCGAGCCCATCGGCTTTCACCGCGCTGTAGAAGTAGCTGTGCACCGCCACGCCGGGGTAGGTCCGCTCATCGGACGCCGTGCGCGGCTGCTGGGGCCGGTCCTTCATTCCCGCGCGGGTGGCTAGGTCCTCGAGCGTGCTGATGAGGTTGGGGAACGGCGCGCCGGCCCCGGCATCGCCCGATTGCGCATCGCTGGCGCGCATCGACTCCAGGTCGGCGAGCATCCGCGCCACGGACGCGGCGCTCGACTGCGCCTGGCCCAGCTCGTCGCGAGCGCCAGCGCGCTCGCGCAGGCCCAGGCCCGCCGCCAGCAGCGCCAGCGCCAGCACCGCCCCCGCCCCGAAGACCAGGGCGCGCGGCCGGTTGCGCCGCTCGCGCATGGCGGCGGACATCGCCAGCTCGAAGCGGGCCTCATCGCGCAGGGGCGGCGGGCTCACGACCCACTCCCGGGTGAGGCCATCCTCGCGGGGGCCTGCCAGATTCCCGTGAGCTGGTAGGTGATCCGCCCGGTCTGGGGCCGGAACTCGCCGGTCCAGGCGCAGTGCGCGCCCGCGATCGACTGGAGGCTCGAGAGGAGCGACTCGCCGACCTGCGTGCTGGGGATCACGACCGTCACCGTCGCGATCGCGTCGCTCAGCACGAGATCGACGATCTCCACGCCGGGCGTGGACCCGATCACGAAGCTGATCGTGTCGATCTCCTCGAGGATCGGCTTGGGGCGCGGCACCACGCGGTCGCGACGGGCCCGGAGCGTGCTGAGCTCGTTCTGCAGCGAGGCCATGGCCGTGTCGGGCGTGGCCTCGGGGATCTTCTCGGCGATCCGGGCGGTCGTGGCCTGGCGCAGTTCCCGCTCCTCCGCGGCCGCGGCACCCGCGTTGGCCCAGAGCTGCCACGCCACGCCCGCGACACCCAGCGCGCCCGCCAGGAGTCCGCCCGCGACCCAGCGATGCAGCGATCGATCGACGCGTCCGGGGCGCCGACTCAGCTGCACCAGGGCGCGTTGCGGGTCCGCCCCGTCCGGCGCCGGCCCGTCCTGGAGCGCGACCAGGCGCCCCAGGGTTGCGCCGATGGGGTCATCCGCGGGCACGAGATCGATGGTGGAGCCGGGCCAGGCCCGCGCCAGAGCTCGCCCGAGGCCCGCCGGGTCGAGCGCACCCGGACCGTCCGACGCGGGCCCCAGGCAGACGATCCGCGCGGGCGCTGCCCCCAGCTGCGCCGACCAGGCCAGCCAGTCGGCCGTGAGCCGCGCCACGTCCGGCTCGGCAACGCCCGGCGCGGCGTTGGCGCCATCCCCCTGGGCCCGCGCGGCG
>CAYWOF010000105.1:0-6584 GCA_964459825.1 uncultured Phycisphaeraceae bacterium
GGGGCCTCGGGTAGCGTCGGGACAGCCACGGTCGCCTCCTCGGGCGCGCGGGCCGCGATCGTCTCGGGCGCCGGCCCGGCGGGGCCCTCATCGACGGGCGCCGAGGCGATCTCCACCGGCGCGGGCGCGCCCTCGCCCCCGTCGACGTCGCGCGTGGTGGCCGGTGCGGTGCCCTCCAGGCTCGCCACGGGCGGACCGACCTCCGGCCCGGAGGCGGGAATGAACGCGATCGCCACGTACAACGCCGCCCCGGCCGTCAGCAGCAGCCCCGCCGCGAGGGCCGTCCAACGCCCCGCGCGCTCGGCGAAGAACGCGCGCAGCACCGACGGGCGGTCGACCCGCGTGGCCGGGCGCACGATCCGCACCGGCGCGGCCTCCCGCTCCAGGCCCAGCAGCATCCGGCGCTCGAACACCGTCTGGACGCCCGCCAGCAGATCGCCCGGCGCGGCTTCCTCACCCAGCCCGATGAGCGCGGCCCGGTCCGCACGCATCCGCTCCAACCGGAGAGCCAGGGTCCCATCGGCGGCCAGCGCCGCCCGGAGGGCTCCCTCTCGCGCCGGCGGGAGCGCCTCGCCCTCCACCCACGCCAGCAGGTCGGCCTCATCGATCGGGTTGAACGGGTTCGTGGTCAACGCTTGCTCAGGACGCTCGCTTGTCGGCCGGTCGCTCCATCAGCTCCAACGCCTCGCGCAACGCCGCGCGAGCCCGGAACAGGCGACTCTTGACGGTGCCCACGGGGATCGCCAGCACCTCGGCGATCTGGTCGTAATCCAGCCCTCGTGAGTCCCGCAGAACGAGAATCGCCCGCTGCTCCGGCATGATCCGGAGCAGCGCCTCCGACAGTCGGCGTCGGAGCTCCTCACGTTCGACGCTCTCGAGCCCTCCCGGTTCCCTTTCTTCGCCGGTCCGCTCCCCCGTGGCGATCCGTTCGTTCGGTGCCTGCTTGGGGCCCGGGGAGCGGGTGATCGCCTCCAGACTCGCGTGCCGCCTCAGCTTCTCGGACCTCAGGCGGCTCAGGCACGAGTTCATCGTGACCCGGATCATCCACGTCGAGAGTCGCGACCGCCCGTCGTAGGTGGACAGACCCTCGATGATCTTGACCATGGCATCCTGCGTCAGATCCGCGGCCCTCTCACGGTTGCCCACCATCCGGTAGCAAACCCCGAAGAGTCGCGACTGGTAGCGGGCCAGAAGCGGTTCCCACGCCTGGGTGTCCCCCGCCTGGATCGCACGCACCAAAGCCAGTTCCGCGGCCTCGGTCTCGGCCGGTTGGCCGGCGCGGCGCGCCGATCCGTTGGAAGTGGGGTCGTGGGGCATGTTCGGCTGGCCAGTGGGCAGCGCTGACTCGCGAGTGTACCGGCACGGACGCCCCCGAATGCCGCCTGGACCAGCGCGCCGCGCATCGGCCGGCCCGTCCCACCCCTGTTCGTCCCACCGGCCCTGCCGGGTCCAGACGACCCCAGGGCGATAGGCTTGAGCGGTGACCGCGCCCCGCTCCACCCCCGGAACCACACCACCCCTCCCCAACGACTGCTACACCTCGCCCCTGGCCCAGCGGAACGCCTCCCGACACATGCTGGCCCTGTGGTCGCCCCGGCACAAGTTCTCGACCTGGCGCCGGGTCTGGCTGGCCGCCGCCCAGGCCCAGCACGAGGCCGGCCTCCCCGTCTCCGCGGATCAGGTCGCCGCCATCCGGGCCCGCCTCGACATCTCCGATGCCGAGATCGCCCGCGCCGGGCAGCTTGAGGCCGAGCTGCGCCACGACGTCATGGCCCACGTCCACGCCCTCGGCGAGGCGGCCCCCGCCGCCAGGCCAATCCTCCACCTGGGGCTCACCAGCGAGGATGTGGGCTCCAACGCGGACGTGCTCATCCTCCGCGCGGCCCTCGATCTCATCGCCGCCAAGCTCGGACGCACCATCGACGCCCTCGCCACGCTGGCGCGGCGCTGGCGGGATCTGCCCACGCTGGGCCTCACCCACTTCCAGCCCGCCCAGCCGACCACGGTGGGACGGCGCGCCGCGCAGTGGGGGTATGACCTCTGCCTCTGCCTCGAACGCATCGAGACCACGCGGGTCGGCCTGCGCCTGCGCGGGCTCCGGGGCGCGACCGGCACGCAGGCCTCCTTCCTCGAGCTGTGCGCCGGGAACGCCGCGAAGGTCGAAGCGATCGAGCAGCGCTTCATCGAGCACCTGGATGCCGGGGATCGCCCGGGTCAGGTCGGAGGCGGCACCGCCGTCCACACGCTCACGCCGCAGACCTACCCCCGCGTGGTAGACGCCTTCATCCTCTCGGATCTGGCCGGCGCGGCGGCGGCCATCCACAAGGTTTGCAACGACATCCGGCTGCTCTGCGGGCGTAAGGAAATGGACGAGCCCTTCGGCGCGGCCCAGATCGGCTCGTCGGCGATGCCGTACAAGCAGAACCCGATGCGCTGCGAGCGTGCCACCGGCCTCTGCCGCTTCGTCATGAGCCTGGCCCAGAACGCCCTCGACACCGCGGCGACGCAGTGGCTCGAACGCACCCTCGACGACTCGGCCAACCGGCGCCTCTCCCTGCCCGAGGCCTTTCTCGCCCTCGATGGGGCCCTCGACCTCCTCCACAGCGTCGGCTCGGGCCTCGTGATCCACGAGGCGACCGTCCGGGCCAATCTCGACGCCGAACTCCCCTTCATGGCCACCGAGAACCTGATGATGGCCGCCGTCAAGCTCGGGCGCGATCGACAGGAGGTGCACGAGGCCATCCGGCGCCACGCACGCCAGGCGGGCAGCCGGGTCAAGCATGAGGGTGAGCCGAACGACCTCGCCGACCGCCTGCGGGCCGAACCCCTCCTGAGGGGAGTGGATGTGGCGGCGGCCCTCGACGCGGGTGCCTACATCGGACGGGCGGCCGAGCAGGTCGATCGGTTCATCGAGTCCGTGGAGGGCATCCGGCGCCGGCTCCGACCCGCCTGGGAGAGCCTGGATTCGAGCGAGCCCGGGGTTTAGACCCTTCCCCGCTTGACGCGGACCCCTTTGTCCGGGACACTTGCCCGCCCCCGGGCCCTCCCCTGCCCGCATCCGAACGGAGCCCCGCGGCGTAGGGAGAACGGGAGCCCCGCCTCGACGGCCCCAGCCGGGCCGGTCGTACGGGGCCCACCGGGGTCGGCGCGGGCCATGGATGGGGCCGGGCCCTTACGGTGGACCGGATGACGGATCGGTAGCGGAGCGACGTGGAGCAGGACCGGGACCCACCCGGTGCGGGCCGCCGGGTGCGGCACAACCCCTTGGGAGCGAAGTCATGGCGGCACGCGGCGGCGGAACCAGCGGGTGGGGCATCACGACGGCGATCCTCGGCGTCGTCTGCCTCACGCTCTTCATCCTCACCATCGTCTACGTCAGCAAGGCCCAGCGCGCCCAGCGCGACCTGGCCCAGTTCAACGCCGACACCGTCGAGACGCTCGCGCAGCGCCTCGAGGCCGTCCCGGGCGCCTCGACCAACAGCCTCCTGGGCATCCTGCGCGACCGCGACGCCGAGATCGTCCGCCTCCAGACTGAGCGCGACCAGGCCGACGCCGCACGCCAGACCGCCAACCAGGACCTCGCCAACGAGTCGGCCCGGACCCAGCAGCTCATCAAGAGCCACGAGGAGACCGTCGCGCGCCTCAACAAGGACATCGACCAGTACAAGGCCGAGGTCGATTCCTACCGCCAGGGCACCAACGACTTCAAGGCCGAGGCCGATCGACGCGTCGAGCAGATCCGCCAGGACCTCGAGGCCCGCCTCGCCCAGACCAACCAGACCGTCTCGGCCCTCGAGACCGAGAAGCTCGTCCTCCAGGAGCAGGTGGGCAAGCTCCGGCGCGAGCGCAAGAGCGACATCCTCAAGCCCGCCGAGGAGTTCAGCCTCATCGACGGCGAGGTCATCGGCGTCAACCCCGGCCAGAACGAGGTCTTCATCGGACGCGGCCGGCGCGACAAGATCGTCCTCGGCATGGCCTTCACCGTCTACGGCGAGCGCGGCGCCATCCGGGCCGATCCCAACACCGGCGATTACCCCCCCGGCAAGGCCACCATCGAGGTCATCAACGTCGGCGAGGATTCCTCGACGGCGCGCATCACCAGCGAGATCCGCGGCAACCCGATCGTCAAGGGCGACGTCATCGCCAACGCCGTCTACGACCCCGCCAAGACCTACAAGTTCATGGTCTACGGCAACTTCGACTCCAACCGCGACGGGGTTTCCACGGCCGGCGAGGCCGAGGACGTCCGCGCCCTCATCGCCGCCTGGGGCGGCCAGGCCGTGGACGACCTGGTCGGCGACGTCGACTTCCTCGTCCTGGGCCAGCGCCCGCAGCTCCCCCCGGCGCCCAACTCCGGCACGCCCCTCCCGGTCGTCAACGAGTGGATGCGCCTCAACGACATCGCCGTCCGCTACGACAAGCTGCTGGAGCAGGCCGTCGCCACCAGCGTTCCCATCCTCAACCAGAACCGCCTCTACACGCTGACCGGCCACCGGGTGCGCTAACGTCCCGGTCCATGGCCCGACGCAAGGCCAAGCTCCCCGCCTGGGCCCACGGGCCCGCGTACGTCCTCGTGCGCTCGCTCGGCGCCGCCTTCCAGGCCGCCGATCCCGCCGTCCTCATGCACGGCGCCCGTCGCCTCGGTCGCGCCTACGCCAGCGCCCGCTGGAACCGCCACCGCCTCGCGCGCGCCGAGGCCAACCTGCGCATCGCCTTCCCCCGGCTGGGCGACGAGCCGGTTCGTGAGCTGGCCATCAAGAGCTACGAGCACCTCTTCCACATCGGCGTCGAGATCGCCCTGGCCCCCCGCTTCTTCTCCGAGGAGGGCTGGCTCCTCCATGTCCGACTCGGCGAGGTCGCGACCGGCGTCGGCGCCCTCCTCTCCGGGCGACCCTGCCTCCTCATCACGGGCCACTGCGGCAACTGGGAGCTCACCGGCTACACCGCCTCCCTCCTGGGCTTCCCGGTCCACGCCGTCTACCGCGCCAACGACCTCACCGCCCTCGACCGGTGGCTGCGCACCGTGCGCGGCCGGCGGGGCCTGGTCCTCGTGGACAAGTTCGGGGTCACGCGCGAGCTCCCCCGCCTCATGGAGTCGGGCGCCGTCGTCGGCTTCGTCGCCGACCAGAACGGAGGCGACCGCGGCGTCTTCGTCCCCTTCTTCAACCGCCTCACCTCCACCTACAAGTCCATCGGCCTCCTCGCCCTCCAGTACGGCGCCTCCATCGTCTGCGGCTACGCCCGGCGCCTGGGCGAGCCCGGCGAGCCCTCGCCCCAGTCGGCCCGCTCCGGCTACGGCTGGCACTATCAGCTCGACATCGTCGACACCTTCGGGCCCGACGACTGGCGCACCCACCCGGACCCCCTCTTCTACCTCACCGCCCGCTACCGGCGCGCCCTCGAGACCATGATCCGGCGCGCCCCCACCCAGTACGACTGGATGCACCGCGTCTGGCGCTCCCGGCCGCGCCACGAGCGCCTCAACCGCCCCTTCCCCCGCCTCCTCCTCGACCGCATCCGCCAGCTTCCCTGGATCACCGACGAGGACGTCGACCGCCTCGTGGAGCAGAGCCGGCGCGACGCCCTCACCCTCGCCGAAACCGGCGCCCAGCGCCTCTCGTAGCGCCCGACGATCCGGGCGCGCCGAGCCCCTACGCTTGGGGGCGGGCGCGTTGACCCGACAAGGAGCCGGCCATGACGGGGCGTCTCGAAGACGTGCGTGTGCTCATCGTGGATGACGACCGGGATGTCCTCGAGTCCATGGACGCCGCCTTCCAGGCCGAGGGCGCCGCCACCCAGCTCGCCATGGACGGCAACGAGGCCGTCCGCATCTGCAACGAGGACCCCCCCGACATCGTCATCCTCGACATGATGCTCCCCCGGCGCTCCGGCTTCCTCGCCCTCGAGAAGATCAAGGGCAAGGAGGACAGCCCCCTCGTCATCATGGTCACCGCCAACGAGGGCAAGCGCCACCAGGCCTACGCCGAGTCGCTCGGCGTCGACGGCTACCTCCTCAAGCCCGTTCCCCTCGAGCGCCTCGTCGCCAAGGCCGCCGAGCTCATCGACCGTCAGGATGAGGAGGACGAGCAGGCCGAGGCCGAGGAGCAGAAACGCGCCGCCAAGGGCAAGGGCAAGGCCTGATCCATGCCCTCGCGGCAGATCGTCCTCATGAAGGCCCAGACCGCTCCGGGCGACGCGGCGCTCGCCCCGCTGGGCACCCGGCAGGAGGTGATCGCCGCGCTCGCGCGCTTCAACACCGCTCCCGACGGCTCGCCCCCCCGCGCCGCCGGCACCGAGGTCCTGTGGGGGCCCGGCATCACCGTCGAGATCCCCACCGGGCTCGACCCCGTTTCCCAGGCCATCGTCACCATGCACGATGACGACATCGCCTGGCCCATCCTCCAGCGACTCTGCAAGGCGCTGGGCTGGCGCATGGTGGACCTCGAAACCGGACGCAGCTTCGGCTGATCCGCGCACCACCACCACCCTCCCGCCCCACTACCCGGCCCGCGTGCCCGCGGGGCCGGGGGCCCCGGGGGCCCCGGGGCCGGGGGGGCCCGGGGGGCCCCCCCGGCCCCCCCCCG
>CAYWOF010000105.1:6594-9515 GCA_964459825.1 uncultured Phycisphaeraceae bacterium
CTCCCCTCTGCCCCTCTGCCCCTCTGCCCCTGTGCCCCTCTGCCCCTTTGCCCCCCTGTTCCCCGCCATGCCCACCTACGTCTACGACATCCTCGACAAGCGCGGGCGCCCCACCGGCCGCTCCTTCGAGATCATCCAATCGATCAAGGACCCGCCCCTCACGGCCCACCCCGAGACCGGCCAGCCCGTCCGGCGCGCCATCGTCGCCCCCACGCTCGGCCTGGCCATGTCCGCGGTCAGGTCGCGCCTGAGCAACAAGAACCTGGAGCGCCTCGGCTTCACCAAGTACGAGCGCAAGGGCAAGGGCTACATGGAGCGCGTCGCCGGGAAACAGGGGCCGCGCGCCATCGCCGGCGACTGACCCACGCGCCCGGCGCGGTACCATGACGCCATGATGCGCCGCCCCGCCCGCTGGTTCTCCCTCGCCGCGCTGCTCGCCGGCCCCGCGCTCGCCCAGCCCGATCGCGCCGCGCCGGACGCGAAGATCACGGCCGAGGCCGCCCGCGCCGAGACCGCCCAGCGCATCGCCGAGGCCGTGACCCAGGGCGCCCAGCTCATCCTCGCCATGCAGGAGGGCCAGGACCAGGCGGAGTGGCCCTACGAGGGGGTCTATCGCGTCGAGGGCCAGATCCCCATCGGCTACCGCGTGGGCGGCACGGCCATCGGCGCCACCGCGCTCCTCCGCGCCCCCGGCGACGACCCCGCGCGCCGGGAGGCTATCGCCCGCGCGCTCCGCTTCATCTGCGCCCAGATCGACCATCCCCTCATGTCGTTCGAGGACTACGACGCCGGGTACGACGTCCGCGGCTGGGGGTACACCTACGGCCTGGCCTTCCTCCTCGAGCTCAAGGCCCGGGACGCGCTCCCGGCCGACCAGGCCGACGCCGCCGAACGCGCCATCGCCTTCTACCTGACCGGCCTGGCCCGCACGGAGATCCCCGAGGTCGGCGGCTGGAACTACGCCCGGCCCCCCGGGCGCGACCGGGTCGCGCCGCCCTCGCCCTTCATGACCGCGCCCACGCTCCTGGCCCTCTTCGAGGCGGCACGCCAGGGCTACACCGTCGATGCCGCGATGATCGACCGCGCCCTGGCCACGCTCGAGGCCGGCAAGGCCCCCTCGGGCACCGTCGTCTACTCGGGCGCGGCCGCCGGTCGCGCCGGCGAGAGCCGCAACAACGGGGTCCCCGGCGCCACCGGTCGCATGCTCGCCACCGAGACCGCCCTGACGCTCGCCGGGCGCGGGCGCCCCGCCGACCTCCGCGCCGCCATCGACGCCTTCATCGTCCACTGGGAGTGGCTCGAGAAGCGCCGCGCCCAGCCCGGCACGCACCAGCCGCCCTACAGCGTGGCGCCGTACTACTTCTACTACGCCCACTACCACGCGGCCCTCGCCGTCGAGCTCCTGCCCGCCCCCGAGCGCGACGAGTACCGGCGTCGCGTCGCCGACCTCGTGTTCCGCACGCGCGCCGACGACGGGTCCTGGAACGACCGCGTCTTCCCCCGCAGCGCCAACTTCGGCACCGCCATGTCCATGATGGCCCTGCTGATGCCCGACACCCCCGCCCCCGCGCGCTGGGAACGGCCCGCCCCCTGAGGGCGCGACCTACCCGACCTTCCGCGCGATCAAGAGCCCCATCCGGATCGGCACCGCCGCCGTCGCGAATCCCGCGTCCGCGGCCATCGCCCGGTTGAACCGGTCGATCGCGTCACGCTCCGGGCTCGAACCCGGCTCGTCATCGATCCAGAAGCTCGACCCCAGCACGTTGTCCGCCAGCAGCAGCCCGCCGGGCCGGAGCATCGGGCGCGCCAGGCGTGCGTACTCGAGATACTCGGTCTTCACCGCGTCGAGGAAGAACAGGTCCACCGACTCGGGGCCCAGCTCGCGCGCCAGCGCCGGCAGCACCTCCAGCGCCCGCCCCACGCGCACGTCCACCCGGTCCGCCACCCCCGCCCGGCCGCGTCCGCACGCGCCAGCCCGCGCGCCAGCCAGATCCCCGAGTAGCCCGCCAGGGTTCCCAGCTCCACCGCCACGCGGGCCCCGCATCCCCCGTTGGTCATCGAGCCCAGCAGCATCAGCAGCCGACCCACCTCCGCCGACACCGCGATGTCCGGCAGCCCCGCCGCGACCGCGCGCCCCATCAGCCCGGCCAGGTGCGCATCGGCCCGCCCGAACACCTCGCCCAGGTACGCGCTGGTACGCTCCCATCGCCGCGCCGTCATCTCCATGCCCAGAGCCTATCGCCCTCGCCGGGACACCCGATGTCTCCCCAGACGCTCAAGCCCATCCTCCTGGCCCAGTTCGAGGCCGCCCTGGCCATGCTCCGGCAGTGCCTGGAGCGCTGCCCGCCGGAGCACTGGGACGGGCTGATCGCCAAGTACCCGTTCTGGATGGTCGCCTACCACACCCTCTGTTTCGACGATTGCTACCTCGCCCCATCCGACGCGGCCTGGGTTCCCAGCACCGGTCCGGGCGGGTTCCACCCGGCGGGTCGGGCGGAGCTCGAGGAGGAGTACCCCAGCCGGCGATTCGAGCGCGACGAGCTGCTGCGGTACGCGGACTTCGTGCGCGACAGGCTCCGGCGCGTGCTGGGCGAGGGAACCGAGGGCGAGACGGCCGGGTCGCTCGCCGGTCCCTCGGGCTTTCCCTGGCTGCCCTTCACGCGCGCGGAGCTCCACCTCTACAACCTGCGCCACATCCAGCACCACACGGGCCAGCTCACGGCGTTCCTCCGGCGAGTGGGGGTGGAGACCGGGTGGGTCAAGAGCGGCTGGAAATGAGCCGGGCGCGGAGCGGCGGCGACGGTGCCGGGCTACCCGGTGTCGGGCGGGGCGGAGGGCGCGGAGGCCGGCGGTGGCGGCGCGGCGGCGTTCGATGGGGTCTTCGGAGGATTCGACGATCTTGCGGAGCTCGGCGAGGAAGA
>CAYWOF010000106.1:0-9468 GCA_964459825.1 uncultured Phycisphaeraceae bacterium
CTGACTCCCGTGCCACTGACCCGGGCTCTGCCGGGTCAGTGTCTTCCTTTACCACCCACCCCCGTGCCACTGACCCGGGCCTTGCCGGGTCAGTGCCGCGCGCAGGTCGCACAGATCACCCGATCACCCCCACCGCACTCGCCGGCGACATCGAGATCGACTACCGCCGCTCCACGCTCACGATCACTCCCCCCGGCGCCGAACCGCGCTCGTTCCCCTTTCCTCCCCTCTCCCCCGTCGCCCAGGAGCTCGTCATCGCCGGTGGCGCCGAGGAAGTTGTCCGCCGGCGCTTGGCGACGCCGTGAAGCCAGCCAGGTCCCGGCCGACCGAATGCGCCCCGCCGCCGCGCCCGCCCCAAGGGCACGCCGGCCCGGTCTGGCCACGGGCCATCTGAGCGCGCTTTCAGCCTCCGCTCACGGTCGGTTCACGCGCCCCCGCGAACCTACTCGCGGTGAGGCCACCATCCGGCCTCCGGCAAGAGCCAAGGAGACCCCCATGAACCTGACGCGAGCGCGCAACGGGCAGGCCAAGGGCGCCGCCGAACGAGCCCCCCTCAGCCGCCTCCGCGGCGAGATGGACAGCCTCATCGATCGATTCTTCCGCGATCCCTGGGGCGGCTTGGCCACCCCCTGGCGCGAGGGCGCGATCACCCCGCGCCTCGACCTGGCCGAGACCGACGAGGATCTCGTCCTCCGCATGGAGCTCGCCGGCGTCCGCGCCGAAGACATCGACATCGAGGTGACGAACCACACCCTCACCGTGCGCGGCGAGAAGTGGGAGCAGAAAGACGACAAGGGACGCGACTACTCCTACTGCGAGAGCGAGTACGGCACCTTCTCACGCTCGATCGACCTGCCGCCGGGCGTCGATCCCGACCACGTGGACGCGGCCTTCGCCGACGGTGTGCTCACCATCACCCTCCCCAAGCGCCCCGACGCCAAGCCCCGGCGGATCCCCGTCCAGGGGCGGGCGCCGGGCGCCAACGGCGCCGGCCAGGCCGTCCCCGCCCGCACGACCGGTCGGCCCGATGCCGAGGGCCCCGCCGGCGTGCGCAGGATCTCCCGGGAGGATCTCGCGTCCAGGATCGCGAGCGCCGAACCGCCCCAGGTCGTGAACGTCCTCGAGCCGGAGCACCACCACCTCGGCATGATCCCGGGCTCCCTGCGGATTCCCCTCTCCCAGCTCGACCGGCGCATGGGCGAGCTCGACAAGGAGCGCCCCGTGGTGGTCTACTGCGCGGGCATGCACTGCCACGCCTCGCGCAAGGCCGCCGAAAAACTCGCCCGGCACGGGTTCGACGTCCAGGCCTACGAGGGCGGCATCGAGGAGTGGAAGGGGGAGGGTCTCCCGACGCAGTAGGCCTCCCGTCGGTTGGGCGCGCCACGCTCCACGCCCATCCTCGAGCGCCGCGATCCGCCTCTCCTGATTGGAGCTCCAGTCATTCGCGCGTCAAGAGCAGCCGCACCGTCGGTGATCAGCGCCGTGCGCAGCGCCGATCCCACCCGCGCGTCCCGCACGGTGGACCCGCCCGTCCCGGTGCAACCCGCTCCATGCCCGCCGCGCCTCGTTCCACGTCATAGAGTGTTGGCCCGGCAGCCCCCCATCCCGCCGCGAGTCGCCGGAAACGTGGACCCGCCTTGACCCGGCCGAACCCCATCGCCCAGCACGCCCGCGCCCTCCGGCTCAAGCGCAACGCGCGGATCATCGCGATGTACCGGCGCGGCATGTCCTGCCGCGCCATCGCCGAGAAGGTCGGGAGCATGACCGGCGCCGGCGTGCGCGAGGTCCTGGTCAAGGCGGGTGTTCCGCGCCGGTCCGAGGGCGGATGGCCCGACGACCGGCCCCTCTCGCGCGACAGGCGCCGCCTCCTCGCCGCGGTGCGCGAGGGCCGGCTCCCCCGCTCCGCGCTCGAGCGCCGCAAGCCCGCCTTGCGCGGCTACCCCACCAAGCTGACCGTTCGCCAGGTGCGCGCCATTAAGAACGCCCTGATCCGCGGCGAGCCCTTCGCCGCGCTCCGGCGGCGCTACGGCGTCGCCGAGTCCTCGATCCTCGGCATCGCCATGAACCGGAGCTGGAAGCACGTCCCCTGGCCCAACCGCACCGGCTACGTCCGGCGCCCCAAGCGCAGCGGCACGCACAAGCTCCAACCCGCCGACGTGCGCCGCATCCGCAAGGCCCTCGCCCGCGCGGACCAGACCCTGACCGCGATCGCCGCCCGCCACGGCGTGGCCCGCGGCACCATCCGGCTCATCCGGCAGGGCACGATCTGGAAGAGCGTTCGCTGATCCCGTCGGCGCCGCCCCGCCGAGCCCCTCCGCCGGCGCCGGCCAGCGCGCCTGCCTGCCGGCCACCGACGGCGACGCGCCGGGGTGTTTGACCGGCTGGTTCGGAATCTTCCTCAGCGACCGCGACGACGTGCCAGCAGGATGGACACCAGCACGAGCGCCGCGGCGGGTGACGGAATCGTCGCCACGAAGCCCTGACGATACGCGCCACCCGTGACCGTGCCGGCGATCGTCAGGCCATCCGCAGAGATCGCCGTGACTCGCTCGAACAGAAAGCCCGGCGGTGGCGTCACCCCATGGAGCGAGAGGAACGGTCCTACATCCGTCATTCCGGTCGTCGCCGTCCACACGAATCCAAAGAGACTCGCGCCCGATTGGTACGTGCCCCCTACGAGACCTCCATCGCCGCTGACCGCGTATGCGTAGCTCGGCAACGGCGATCCGGGAGCCAAGTCCTCAATCTGACCGCCGATCCACCGCACGGCGTGCGCCTGGTTGCCTGGTGTGGGGCTCAAGGCGTGACCCACGATGACCGAGCCATTCGCGCCGATCGCCGTCGCGGCGGTATCGATCGCGCCCGCGCCCGGCAGGTTCGGCAGCACCTCCATCCCGCCCGCGGCCGTCCAGCGGAAGGCCTCTATATCCCCGAAGATGCCCCCCGACTGGCTCAGCCCCACGATGGTCGAGCCGTCGCGGCTGATCCCGTACGCCCGGCTGAACGATCCGCCGGGGCGCGCCCACCCTAAGCCCTCCATGCCACCCGACTCCGTCCATCGGAACGCCTGCCCGTAGGCGTAGGTGAACGGTGAGTGCTCCGCGTGTCCCACCACGATCGAGCCATCCCCACTGACCCCCCACGCGAAGCTCCGCTCCTCGCCGGGAAGGAGGCCGAGGTTCTGGACGGGGCCCGCACCCGTCCACCGATAGGCGCGGTCGAAGTAGAGCGGGCTGGGCCCCGACCCGAGGGATGCGATGCCGACCACGACCTGCCCCGTGTTGCTCACTCCGTAGGCTGGACTCCGATCGGGCATCCCCGGCTGCAGCCCGAAGTCGATCCGGCCCGTGCCCTGGCTCCACAGGAAGCCCGGCCCGCGGTCGAGCGGGGGACCCGGAATGAAGCTGCCCCCGGCGGCCACCGCGCCACTCTGGGACAAGGCGCTGACGCCGCCGGAGACTCCGCCCGCAGGCAAACCCGTGAGAAAAAACCCCGGAGTCTGCGCACCGGCCACGCCGACGAGCAGAAGCGGGATGGCGATGGCGATGCCCGGCGCGCGCCGGCGCCGGAAGCCGATCGGCGCCAGAAGAACCAGAACGCTCGCGGGCGAGGGGATCGTGGCGACAAACCCCTCGCTCACGTTGGTCACCAGGTCACGACCCAGGCCGGCGAACGTCAGCCCATCGCCGGAGACCGCGAAGACATCATCCAGACGGAACTCGACCGGCACGTGCACTCCATGGGCAGCCAAGTAGTCCGTGAGCGCTACCATCTCCGTCTGCTCCGTCCAGACGAAAGCGACCCCAGAGACGCAGCCCACGATGCTGCCATCGTCGCTCGTCGCGCGGGCATGGCTGTTGGCAACCTGTCCGAGAGTGCCCAAGTCCTGGACGATGCCGTTGACCCACCGGACCGCATGGTTGGACGACTGCGGCCCCGTGCCATCGGCGCTTCCCACAACCACCGACCCATCCGCGTTGACGGCATGGGCGAATGACTCGATGGCGGTCGAACCGGGCAGGTTGGGCAGGATCTGCATGCCCACCCCCTCGCGCCAGGTGAAGGCCTCGATCGGCCCGCCGATGCCCCCCTGCTGGCTGAACCCCACGATGGTGGTCCCATCGCGGCTGACGGCGTTGGCCTGGCTGAAGTGACTGTTGGGGCGCGCAAAGCCCAGGCCCTGCATCCCGCCCGACTCGGTCCAGCGGAAGGCCTCGCCGAAGAGCCCGCTGAACTGTGAACGCTCGCAGTACCCGACGACGATGCTCCCATTGCCGCTCACGCCGTTGGCGTAGCTCCGCTCCTGGCCCGGCAGGACCCCCAGGTCCTGGAGCGGGCCCTCGCCGACACGCCGATAGGCCCGCTCGGGATCGGGCCACGCGCCCGCCGACCACCCCACGATCGTCTGACCCGTGCTGTCCACGCCGAACGCGGGCGAGTGGACCGGCATGCCCGGCAGGAGCCCGAAGTCCACGCGCCCCGCGACGGTCCACCGGAAACCCGGCGTGAAGGCGCCGCTCCCCGTCGCCCCCACCGCGATGGCGCCGTTCTGGGTCAGGTCCTGCACGGAGCCGCCCGTCGTGCCCGGGGCCAGCCCCACCTTCCAGAAGCCTGGCGTCTGCGCCTCGGCCACGCCGGCGAGCAGGAGCGGGATGGCGATGAGGGCTCGGTGAAGCACGGGACCTCTCACTCCGGTAAGTGTGACACGCGTTCGGGCGTTCCGCCACTGCCGAGGGAGAAAGCGAACCGGACACGCCTCGGTCTTGTGGAGCCGCGCCCGGCTGGGGATGAGCCGACGGGCACGAGCTGAGTGCTTCAGCCCAGCCCAGCTCAACGCCCTGTGCACCCGCGCCGCCAGTCGCAGACCAGATCTCGACGATGCGTGGTTGAGATCCTGCTCCCACCCCACCCGTCCGCTTCCCCCTCCGCCCTTTCGCCCGCCTGCCTTTCTGCCCCTCTGCCCCTCTGCCCCTCAGCCCCTCCGCCCCACCGCCCCTTCGCCCCCAGCACAATTCGGCCCCGATCACCCCTCGGCGCGCGCCGTTTTCGGGTCATCGACCCCTCCCGCGGCACTTTTCCCCGCCGCGTGCGTTTCATCTCGCATGAGCACCACCTCCCCCATCGACCTGGCGTCCTTCCAGGCCCGATTGCTGGCCGCCGCCGCGCGCGCCCTCGAGGTCCTCACCGCCATCGTCGATCCTCCCGCCGATGCCCCGTGGGTGGCCCAGCGCGATGGCGTCCCACCCACCCCCGGCCGGCTCGCCCTCATGGCCGAGCAACGCCGCGCTGCGACCACCATCCTCCGCCTGGCCCAGAGCCTCATCCACCCCGGCCCGGCCTCCGAACGCCGGCAGCCGCTCCGGGCCGTGAGCGCCCAGGCCTCTCCGGCTATGCCGTGCGTTTCCCCGCCCCCGGTCCCCGCCGCGCCGCTACACCCCGACACCCGTTCCGCCCCAGCGGGAATCGCCCGCTCCGCCATCTCGCAGCTTTCCCCTCCCCTCGACACCCTGACACGGCGACATCCCGACACCGTCCACTCCCACGGCGATTCCGCCCCCCTTGACACCGCGACACCGCGACACCGCGACACCGTCTCCCCGGCGTCCGCCCTCATCCCGGCCCTCCTCGCCGCGGCCGGCGCGCCCGCGTCCGCGCTCGCCCGTCGCCCCACGCCGCGCCGCGCACCCGATCCGCGCGATTGGTGCAACGCACCGCTCGCCGGGGCGCCCACCATCCGGCTCACACCGGCACCGGCTCGAACCGCACCCGCCCCTCCACCAGGCGCGCAAAGTACGCCTCGATCGCCTCCAGCCCCGTCACCCGATGCACGAACGCCGTCGCCCGCACCAGGTCCGCCCGCTGCACCAGCTCCAGGCGCGGCTCCCTCAGGTCCAGGCGCGTGGCGTAGAACGCGCACCCCTGGTGCGCGATCAGCACGATCCGGCGCAGCCCGTGCACCTCCACCAGGAACTTGAGCTCGTCCACCACCCCCTGCTCCTCCAGGTGCGCCTGCGGGTGCCCCGCCAGGCACGCCGGGCCCCCCGGCAGCGCCACCCGGTCGTAGCGCGGCAGCCCCAGACCTTCCTGGAGGAACTCATCGAAATGATCGCCGATCCGCCCGTCCGAGCAGTAGATCGCCGCGGCGTGGATGCGCGCCCGCTCGTACGTCAGCCGGGACTCGAATGGCCTGGTCTCGCGTGCCATGCGGGAGCCGAGTGTACACGCCCGCGAGCCCGGGGCCCGGACCCCTCCGGCCCGGCGGCCTCCGCGCCGCGATCGGCCTCATCGGGCGCCGGGCCGGCCGAAGATGACGGCACGATGCGCACCCGCTGGTTCCGACCGTCGATGCTCACGGCCGTGGCCAGGAACGCGCCGCTCCCCAGCGTGGTGGTGCGCCCCAGCAGCACCTCCGGCCTCACCAGCCCGTACTTCCCGATCGTGACCCGGCCCTCCAGCACGCCCGAAGGGGTGGTCTCCGCGCCGTCCAGGCGCACCCCTCCCACGCGCCCCGTGACCCGCACCCGCTCCCCCAGCCGGCGCACATCCTCGGGGCCCAGCTCCACCGGCGACGACATCCCCGTGTCCACCTCCGCCTGCAGCAGCAGCTCATCGACCCGGACCGTCAGCGATGGCGTCCCGCCCGAGGACATGAACCCGTGCACCTCCGCATCGTCGGGCTCGGGCAGCTCCCCCCGCTCGATCCGCACGCTCCGGCCGGGGAAGTCGATCGTCCACAGCAGCGGCAGGATCAGCGGCTGGCCGATGATCCCGTCCAGCGGCACGCCCGAGACCGCGCCCACGTGGTCCAGGTCGCGCACGATCACGTCGAAGTCCTCGAACCGCGCGGACCCCACCGCCAGCGACTCGACGTGCGCGGTCGGCATGCTCATCAGCCGGGCCCCCGAGCCCGTGTCGATCCGCCCGTATCGCGAGCGGGTCCGGAGCCCGACCTCGCGCGCCACGCGCGCGGACACCACCGACAGGGTCGATCCCGTGTCCACCACGAACCAGTACGGCCCGCGCCCGGGGCCCTCCCCCGCGTCCAGCACCACCGGAACCACCGGCGTCCCGCCGTCGATCCGCAGCGGCGCCACGCTCGCGCCCCCATCCACCGTGATCCGCGCGGGCTCGCTCCGACCGTCGAACGCGCACCCCGCGAGCGCGGCGAACCCGACCAGCAGCACATGGAGCCTCAGGCAGCGCAAGGCCCGCATGGTACCGCCCGCGGTCTCCCCGGTTTCCACCCCGCCCGCGGGCCCGACGCGCCCCGCCCGTGGCGCCGCATGGCGCCGGCGGGCCGTCCTGTGGCCCGCCCGCCGACCCCCCCGTACACTCGGGCCGCACCCAAAGGGAGAAGCGTCGTGGCCAAGTACCGAATCGCGTGGATGCCCGGCGATGGCATCGGCAAGGACGTCATGGATGCCGCCCGGATCGTGCTCGATGCGCTCAAGCTCGATGCCGAGTACGTGCCCTGCGACATCGGCTGGGACTTCTGGTGCCGCGAGGGCAACCCCCTCCCCGACCGCACCATCAAGGTCCTCCAGTCCTCCACGTGCGCCCTCTTCGGCGCCATCACCAGCAAGCCCCAGGACGACGCCCGGGAGGAGCTCGCCCCGGAGCTCAAGTCCAGGGGCCTGGTCTACTTCAGCCCCATCGTCAAGCTCCGCCAGCTCTTCAACCTCCACACCAACATGCGACCCTGCAAGAGCTACCCCGGCAACCCGCTCAACTACCGCGGCACGCGCCTGGCCAACCCCTCGGGCGACGACGTCATGATCGACCAGGTCGTCTTCCGCGAGAACACCGAGGGCTCCTACGGCGGCGTCGAGTTCTTCCCCCTCCCCGAGAGCGTCTACCAGGCCCTCTGCGCCAACCCCAAGATGAAGCCCTGGAAGGACAAGGGCCTCGACAACGTCGCCCTCTCCACCCGCATCGTCAGCGTCCAGGGCTGCACCAACATCTGCCGCCAGGCGTTCGACTTCGCCCGGCGCACCGGGCGCAAGCGCGTCACCCTCGTCGAGAAGCCCAACGTGCTGCGCGAGACCGGCGGCCTCATGACCCGCGTCTTCCGCAAGATGGCCGGCGAGTACCCCGGCATCTGGGCCGACGAGGCCAACATCGACGCCATCTGCATGTGGATGTTCAAGAACCCCCAGGACTACCAGGTCCTCGTCGCCGAGAACATGTTCGGCGACATCGTCAGCGACCTCTGCGCCGGCCTCGTCGGCGGCCTGGGCTTCGCCCCCAGCGCCAACCTGGGCGACACCTACGGCGTCTTCGAGCCCACCCACGGCTCGGCCCCCAAGTACGCCGGCCAGTACAAGGTCAATCCCCACGCCATGCTCCTGACCGCCAAGATGATGCTCGACTGGCTAGGCGATGGCCACGGCGCCGGCGGGCCCGCGGAAAAGGACAAGGCCGCTCGCCTCGAGGCCGCCATCGCCCGCGTCATCAAGGAGGGCAAGGTCAAGACCTACGACATGGGCGGCACGAGCTCAACGCTGGACGTGGCGAAGGAAGTCGCCAGGCACGCCGGATGAGCGCCCGGCCGGATGGACCGGACCCGCGCGGACACCCACTCCCACCCTCGGAGGACCGATGAGCATCGCCCCGACCCCAACCGCCCACCCGTCCGGCCAAGGCGAGGTGCTCAACGTCGTGGGCGAGACCATCCGCATCCTGGCCGACTCCAGGGCCACGGGCGGAGCCTGCCTGATCTTCGAGAATGTCACGCCGCCCGGCCAGGGTCCGCCCCTCCACCGCCACGGACGCGACGATGAGTACTTCTTCATCGTGGAGGGCTCGGTGAAGTTCTCGCTCGACGGGAAGGAGACGACGGTCGGCGCCGGCGCCTTCGTGCACGCCCCGCGCGGCTCGGTCCACACGTTCCGCAACGTGGGCGCCCAGCCCTGCCGCATGCTCGTCATCTGCCTGCCCGCCGGGCTCGAGGGTCCGTTCCGCGCGGCCGATCGCCTCGCCCGCGAGGGGCGCGTCAGCCCGGAGACGCTGGCCGCGGCGTTCGGCGCGTTCGACCTGACCATCCACGGTCCGCCCCTGGGGCCGTGAGATCGGGCGACGGTTCGGGGGGGGGCTCGCGATGGTGCGACACGCTCAAGGGCTGCTGCGCGATCGAGCGGTCGTCGTGCGCGCCCTCCGCACCGAAGATCGCCCGCGCCACCTCGGTCATGAGAATCGCCAGCGCGATCGCCAGGGCCAGCCCCAGCACCGGGAGAGGCGCCAGGCTCGCGACGACCGCCGGTTGGTAGGTGGCGTAGGCCTCGCCCGGGCGGCGCCAGCCCTCGATGATCCCCGCCAGCGTCAGGTTGGCCACGATGAGCGCCAGGATCACGCCGACCCCGCGGGTCCAGCGGGAGATGGCCCGGCCCAGGGCCGGGTCGTCCCCGGCGCCGAAGTGCACGAAGCCCGCGAGGATCAGCGTCGTGTTCACGCCGATCATCGCGCCCACGT
>CAYWOF010000107.1:0-9453 GCA_964459825.1 uncultured Phycisphaeraceae bacterium
CGCGGACGACCGCCAGACGCCGGGGCTCGGCGCGGCCATCGCCCGAGTCTACCGCGCGGTTGGTTGCGCCCCCACGCGGCCCTCCCCGCGCCCGTACCCTCCCGCCATGATTCCGCTCCTCGGCGCTGTGACCCTGGCCGCCCTGCTGGCCGGGGCGGGCCTGCTCCACCTGCTCCACCGGCTCGGTCCGGGCGGGCGCGCCCTGGCGGCCTGGCTCTGCCGCGCGCCGGGGCTGGACCTCCTCATCACCTACTTCACCGTCGCGCCCCTGTTCGTCGGGCCCATCGTCGCCGGATGGGCGGGGCTCGGGGTCTCGGTCGCGGCCCAGGTGGCCGCGGTCCTGCTCTGGGGCTGGACCCACGAGCTCTACCACTGGAAGACCGTCCGGCGTGGGCCGCGCATCGTGACCACCGTCAACCGGATGGTCGGACGCGTCCGCAACCACGCGGCCATCTGGCTCACCGGCCTCGTCACGCCGGTGTTCTGGATCGTGCGCGTGGCCCAGCTCTTCATCTACCCGCCCATCACCTGGCTCATCGGCCTGCCCGCCTACCGCCAGGGCGAGTGGGTGTGCGTCAGCCGCCAGAAGTTCGCCGGCCTCGTCGGGCACGACCGCATCTGGTGCCTCTACTGCGACTGGATGACCGGCGTCTGGTCCCTCGGCTCCGAGATGCTCCGCAACGTCGAGAGCTTCTGGTGCCCGATTCGCTTCGCCAGCGGCGTCAAGTGCGACCACTGCAAGCTCGACTTCCCGGATGTGGTGGGCGGCTGGGTGCCCGCCGACGGGACGATGGACCAGGTGGCCGCGCTCCTGGAAGAGAAGTACGCCGGCCGGCGCGACAGGCCCTGGTTCGGGCACCCCGTCCGCCTGACCATCGGGGGGACCGGGGGCCGCCCCGAGGGGGCCGCGCCGGGGCGTGAGGTCGAGCCGACCGGGCGTTGACGGCGCGGCGCCGACAGGGCTCGCCCCGCGGTCGCCGAGCGCACCGTGCGCCGGGGGGCGTGGAGAGGGCAATCAGTCCCGGTCGTCGTCCTGGGCGTCCCAGTCGACGATGCTGTCGGCGTCGACGAACTCCTCGGCGGCGTCGCCGAACTCGGCCCACGCCTCGCGTGCGGCCTCGATGGCGTTCTCGTGGGCGCCCCGGCCCTCCATGTACGAGACCAGGTCCGACTCGGACTCGACGGCGCGCGGGAAGCCGGCATCCTGCCACGCGTCGGTGGCGAACGACCCGACCGGGTCGTGCCGGTCGCGCTGCTGGCCGAGCCACTCGTAGAACTGCTTCTCGCCCCATCCTGGCATGGTCGCCTCCCGCGGGCCCACCTCCCGCTACGGGCCAGTCTAGCTCCCCCACCCGCGCGGCGTCGGGATGGGCGTCGTGCGTCTCGACGCTCAGGCTCGGCGCCGCATGATCGCCCCGCAGCGCCGCAGCCACGGCAGCGCGAAGTGCGCGATGGACTCAAGGGCTACGCGTCGCGCCGCCGCCGTCCGTTGGCCCGACCGTTCGATCGATGGCCGTTGGCAAACTCCAGGGCGGTGACCAGGAACAGGTCGAGTAGCACGTGGTCCTCGCCCCGACCCGTGAAGACGACAAAGGTCCGGAACGGACCGGGCGCCATGCCCACCATCTCCGGGTGCGACACCCGGTAGCGCGTTCCATCTCCCGCCACGATGGTGAAGGGCCTGAAAGGACGGGCCAGAACCGCCTGCCTTAGTTTCTCGACCGTCACTACAGATTCCCCCTCTTCGCCTGCTCCAGCTCCAGCGCCTCGAACAGCGCCTTGAAGTTCCCCTTCCCGAAGCTCTGGCTCCCCCGCCGGCAGATGATCTCGAAGAACAGCGTCGGCCGGTCCTGCAGGGGCTTGGTGAAGAGCTGGAGGAGATAGCCCTCGTCGTCCGCGTCGACGAGGATCCCCAGGTCTCGAATCCGCTCGTGGTCCTCCCTGACGCCCGCCTTGCCGTGGGCCTGGAGGGTCTTCTCGACGCGCTGCCAGACGCTGTCGTAGTACGCCCCGGGGATGGCCAGGAAATCCACGCCGCGCCGGCGAAGCTCGCCGATGCTCGAGAGCTCGTCGTCGGTGCGCAGGGCCAGGTGCTGGACCCCGGGCACGTTGGCGTGCCAGTCGAGGTACTCCTGGACCTGGCTCTTGCGCTTGCCGGGCGCCGGCTCGTTGATGGGGATCTTGATCAGGTTGTTGCCGCTGGCCATGACCTTGGACATCAGGGCCGAGAAGTCGGTCGAGATGTCCTTGTCGTCGAAGTGCTTGAACATGCTGAACTCGAGCACGTGCTCGTAGAACCCGACCCAGCGGTTCATCTGGCCCATCTCGACGTTGCCGACGAGGTGGTCCACGTACTTGAGCCCGCAGGGGTGCCCCGCGTTGTGGTCGTTGACGGCCATGGGCCCGGCGGGCTTGAAGCCGGGCATGAAGACCCCGCCCTGCTTGACGTTCACGAGGTCGAACGCCCCGCGCCGGGAGACGAACGTGTGGACCACACGCCCGAACGTCCGGATCGAGGCCCGGGTGACCGCGCCGGCCCCATCCGACACGGTGCGCGGCTCGGCCGCGGACTGGGCGCCGTTGCGGATGGCCCGCTCGTAGGCCTTCTCGGCGTCGAACACGGTGAAGGCGATGTCCTTGACGCCGTCGCCGTACTGCAGGACCTCCTGGCACGCCGGGTGAGAGGACGTGAGGCCCGTCGTCAGCACGAACCGGATGTTGCCCTGCGTGAGGTAGTAGCTGGCCTCCTCGCGGCTGCCCGTCGTCAGGTCCGCCACCTGCTGAACCTGGAAGCCGAAGAGGTACGCGTAGAACTGCGCGGCCTGCTTGGCGTTGCCCACGTAAAAACGGACATGATCAACATCAATGAGCTGGAGCGGGTCGGTCGGGGTCGCGGAGCCCACGGCGGGGCGGGTGGCGGCGGTGGTCATGTGCGTCCCTCCAAGTCGTCGCGAGAGCGAGCGGGGGTGTTCGTCCGGCTCATTGTACGAGTCGGGGGGAGGTCCGACCCGGCCGATCGGGTAATATCAGGTGTCCGGGCATCGCTTTTGTCGTGGCTGCGCCGGGATGCCCGATGCACCAATGTCCGCCCGGTTCAAGTCTATAATGGCGACCAACTTGGGCGGGGCAGGTCGGTGTCTGGGGGGCGAGGGAATCGCGGCGCGGGCACGGAGCCGGGACGGCGTGCGGAATCGGCGCAGGAGGCGGGCCGACTTGTTCGCGTGAGCTGAGGGTCACCGTTGATGGAAAACCGCTTGCATCGCCCGAGGATCGGGCCATACCGCGTTGTCCGGGACCTGCCCATGGGGATCTGGGCCCCGCGCTGGCTCGCGGTCAACGAGGTCGACGAAACGACGCACGTTGTGCACCGGTTCGACCCGGCATCGGGCGGAATGCAGGAGTTTCTGGGGGCCGTGGAACGGCTGGCCGCCCTTCGACATCCCCACCTGCTGCCGGTCGAGGAGGTCACGCTCGGCCCGGCCGGGGGGCGTCCCGGGTCGTCCCACCGGGGCCGCAAGGAGGCCGTTTGGCTCGTCACCCCGTTCACGGGCAACCACGATGGGCTGGTGACGTTGACCTCGCTGGTCGGCGAGAAGGGTGGGCGGATGACGCCCAACGAGACGGAGCTCGCCCTGGCTCAGGTCCTGGAGGCCTCCGCCCACGCCCATGGGGCCGGTTGGAGCCACGGCCCACTCGCGCCGGACGAGGTGCTCGTGGACCCTCGCGGCAGCCTCATGGTGGAGTTCTACGGGCTGGCCGCCGAGCTGGGCTGGGGACGCCAGCGTGGGGCCCCGGGGGACCGGGTGCGGGATGAGGTTCGATCGATCGTGGGCCTGGGATACTGGCTGCTGACCGGGCTGTCGCCCGAGGAGCCGCGGATCGACGCCGGGAAGCTGGTGGTGCGCCTGGACCGGCGCTGGGAGGAGTGGATCGGCGCCGGGCTGGATGCCGCCGGCGGGTTCGCCACCCCGCAGGAGGCGCTCGAAGCCATCCCCTCGCGGACGTCGGAGCCGAGGCGGGAGCGTGCGAGCCCGGTCCAGACCGTGCTGGTGCGCCTGGGCCGAGCGCTTCGAAGCGTGTAGCCCGGGGCGCGGCCGCGCTCCGATCAAGACCTGGGCGTGCCGAACCGGGACGGCGCGGGCGGTTCGGCCAGCGCGGCCTCCGGATCGAGCAGGTCGTTGGCGGTCAGTCGCTCGGGGAGGGACTCGAGCGCCTTGGCCGCGTCGATCGCGAACGGTCCCACAGCGGTGCGCCGGAGGGAGGCGAGCATGCCGCCCACCCCCAGCGCGGCGCCCAGATCGCGGGCGAGGCTTCGGATGTAGGTGCCCTTGGCGCAGCGGATATCGAGCCGCAGGATGGGCCAGCGATAGTCCACGATGTCGATGGCGCGGATCTCCACGAAGCGCGGGGGCATCTCGGGCGCGGCCCCGCGTCGAGCCAGGCGATAGGCCCGCTGCCCGCGGACCCAGGCGGCCGAGTGGGCGGGGGGACGTTGGGTGATGGTGCCGACGAAGGCGGTGAGCGCGCCCTCGATCCGGGCCCGGCTCGGCGGGTGCTCGACGGCGACCTCCCTGGCGGACGATTCGTGGTCCTCCGTGGGGCTCACACGCGACAGGTCCACCTCGGCCAGGTACCGCTTCTCGCCGGCCATCACGCGCTCGACCAGGCGTGTGGCGCGACCCACCAGGACCACGACGACGCCCGATGCGAGCGGGTCGAGCGTGCCCGCGTGCCCGACCTTGATGCCCTTGGGCGCGCCCGCGGCGATGAGCTTGCGCCTGACGGCGCGGCAGACGGTCATGCAGGTCACCGCGCGCTTGGCCGGCTTGTCGATGACGAGCAGGCCGCTGGGAGGGGGCGCCGCCGGGGGCGTCATGGCCGGCGCTCGACGATGGCGAGGCTCACGGACCGCCCCTTGGCGTAGTTGAACCCCTGGACGAGTCCGAGGCTCCTCGTGCCCGGCGTCACGCCGACATCCACCGCCGGGACGATAAGCAGGCCCTCGGGATGGTCGGCGAGCCAGCCCGACGCCTCCGCGGGCTCGATGAGGCGGACGCGCCCGCGTGTGGCGAAGACGAGACTGTCCTCGTGGAACCCGGCGCTGGCGATGGCACGCACGCCCGCCGGATCGATCGATCGCAGGTGCTCCTCAAGGCGGCGCGTGGTCCAGGCGGAATCCAGCCGGGGCACAACCAGGCCGTTGAGGGTCACCGCCGCGGCGATCGCGCCCGCGAGGCCCGCGAGCTGGGCGCGCAGGTAGCGTCCGCGCAGGAGGCTGGACGTGGCCGCCAGGAGATTCCACCCCAGGAATGCCACGGCGAGCAGCCCGAGAAGTGCGAGCCATTCGTGCCCCTCGATCGCGATGCCGACAAGCCCGGCGGGCGTCAGCAGGGCCAGGCCCAGGCCCACCAGAACCCACGCGTCGAAGCCGAGGCGGGCGGCACGCGATCGGGCGCTCGGCAGGGCGCCCGCCTGTGCGGCCAGGAGCGCCCGCACGCTGAGAATCGCGAGGGCCGGGTACGCGGGGAGCGTGTAGTGCGGCAGCTTGGTGGCGAAGAGCTCAAAGACCACCCAGAACGGCAGCACCCAGGCGATGCAGAAGAGGTAGGCATCGGTCGCGCCGGATCGCGCGCGGGCGGAGAACGCGCCGCGCAGGCCCGAGCCGATGCGCCGAGCGAGGCGTGCCGCCGGAGTCGATGGCGCGGGCCCGTCCGCGGGGGGCCGGTCGCGCATCGCCAGTCCCTCTCTGCACGCGAGGACGATGCCCAATCCCGTCATGAGGGTTCCCGGCCATAGGAGCAGGCCCAGGAGGACGGTGTGGTAGCCCGGCGGGCCCCAGTGGCCCTCGCTCGAACCCACGCTCCTCCCCAGCGTCTCATCGGCGATCGTGTTCAGATAGGCGCGCCAGCCGACGGTCTCCCCGACGAGGCCGACCCAAGGGCCGATGATCGCGCCCGCGATCAGCACGCCCGCGAGCGGGCGCAGGCGCAGCAGGAACCGCGCGCTCCGATCGGCCCAGCAGAGGGCGAGCGCGCCCAGCCCCGCCACCAGCGGGGTGATGGGCCCCTTGGTCAGCACACCCAGGCCGATGGCCACCCAGAAGGCGATGGGCCAGCGCCAGCCGGAGTGCGCTGCCCCGGTCCCCTGCCGGATCTTCCACATCGCCAGCATGGCGAGGGTGGTCACCGCCAGCAGGACCATGTCCGCCCGGGCCTGGTGGGACTCCCACGCCACCAGCGGGCAGCAGGCCAGGAGCGCGCCCGCCAGGCGCCCGGTCACCCCGTCGAACATCGCCGCCCCCAGGCGCCAGGTGGCCAGAACGGCGATGATGGCCGCCAGGAGCGACGGGAACCGGTACATCCAGATCGCGTCGCGATGGGGCCGGCCGCCGGTGAACAGGCCGGCCGACCCGGCCTGGAGCCAGTAGATGAGCGGCGGCTTGTTGAGGCGGTCCCGCCCCTGGACCCGGGGGATGAGCAACCCTCCCGAGTGGAGCGCCGGGTCGCGTTGCCCGGCGGGCAGCGCGACGGACTCGAGCATCTGTCGGCTGGCCTGCGCGAAGCGCGACTCGTCGCGATCCACGGCGGGAATGGCCCGCTGGCCGGGGAGGTAGACTAGGAGGCAGAGCAGGATCAACCCCGCCGCGCCGAGCCAGGTGGTGGGCCTCACCCCCGGCCGCGCCTCGGGTGGAGCCGAATCGCCCTCACGGGAACCCCGGATGTCGCGTTCCGATCTAGGCACCGCGAGCGACTATAACCCGCGGCGGCCGGCGCCGGGTCAGGGCGCGCTCGCGGCGCCGCTGCGTGCCGTTCTCACGTGGACCACCGACCCGCGCCGGCGCGACTGGGCCGTGCCCCTGGCCTGGGGCGCGGTGGGCCTGGCGCTGCTCCTGCCGCTCGACGGGGCTGTCACGCGCGCGGCCGTGGCGCTCAACGAGCCGGGTTCGTCCCTGCGCATCGGTGGGGATGTCCGGCGCGAGCTGGAGGCGCTCCAGCAGTACGGCCAGCTCGCCGTGTCCCTTCTTGTCGCGTGGGCGATCTGGCTCGCGGATCCGGCGCGGCGCCGGCGTCTGCTCGACTGGGCAGTGGCGTACCTGCTCACCGCGGCCGCCGTGTTCCCCATGAAGATGCTCGTGGGGCGCGTGCGACCGGGCCGGTTGGGGGCCCTGAACGACCCGTGGGAGTTCCTCGGCCCGTTCGGCGCGTACCCGCTCGGGCCGGTCCGGGGCGTGCACCACGCGTGGGAGCTGTGGGCGCCGATCTCGTCGGACCTCTGGTCGATGCCTTCGAGCCACACGGCGTACGCGGCGGTGATGAGCGTGGTGCTGGCGACGCTCTACCCGAGGCTGCGCCCGCTGGCGATCGGGCTGCTCGTGGTCGTGGGTGCGTGCCGCGTGCTCTTCGTGGGGCACTACGCCAGCGATGTGGCGGTGGGCGCGGCGATCGGGGCGGCGGCCGGGCGCGTGGCGATGACGCGAGCCTGGGGGTCGCGCCGTGGGGCCGCCGGCGACGCGCACCGGCCTCCGACGCCGGGTTGAGCGGGTGCTAGACTCCCCCCCTCGCACCGGAGAGGTGTCCGAGTGGCTGAAGGAGCAGCACTGGAAATGCTGTATAGGGGTAACCCTATCGGGGGTTCGAATCCCCCCCTCTCCGCTTGATCCCCGTGGCGCGGTGTCCCGCGGGTCGTGGGGCGATCGCTCGTGGCGCCACGCATCAGAAGGGCTCGCGCCCGACGCCCGGCCGTGGACCTCAGCGCCGGTACCCCACGGGGTGCTCGACCAGCGCGTAGAGCTCCCGCAGAACGGTCATCCCGATCAGGCCGATCGCCGTGAGTCCGGCCAGGATGGCCCCGGCCCGGTGGTGCCCGGTGCCGAAGAGCCACGCGCACGCGTACAGGGGAAGCCATAGAGCGCCGTAGCGCGCCACCTTCTCCGCCGCGCGCGGGCCGGGCCCCAGCAGGTGGATCCGGCGCCACGCCGCGAGGATGAAGACCAGCGCCAGCGCGGCCGGGTACGCGACGGTCGAGGGGGAGACCCACTCGGGCCAGAAGGAACGCGGCGGGGGATCGCGCTCCCAGCCCAGCGAGATCAGCAGCACGGACCAGAACAGCCAGCCCAGGGCGGCCACGACGATCGCCCGCCGGGAGAGCCGGGGCACCTTCCGGGCCATCGCGTGGGTCACGCCCGCCACCAGCAGGGCGTGGGTCATGACCAGCCAGACGGGCCAGACGAACCGCAGGCCGATGTTCGGGACGAGCATGTGCCCCGCGTAGATCATCCCGAGGATCACGAGCCCGGCGCCGGGGATGAACCTCCCCGCGCTGTTGAACACGAGGATCCCGGCCGCGACCAGCACCGTCAGCACGACGCCGGGGCTTCCGAACGCGCACGCCCCGAGCACGGCCGCGAAGAGGGTGCACACCAGCACGGCCAGGGCGGCATCGGCGCCGATGTTCCCGCTCGGGAGGGGCCGGTCGGGCTTGAGAGCCCGGTCACGCTTCCGATCCAGGATGTCGTTCAGGCAGGCGCCGAACGAGAACAGCCCGAGGGCCATCAGGGCCCCGGCGGCGAGCAGCAGCCAGAGCGGGCCCTCGAGCAACTCCCGCGTGCCCGGCTCGTGCCCGGGGTTGGCACGGGTCCAGAGGATCACGAACCAGACGTTGCCCACCGCCGCGAAGGCCGTCGTCACGCGGGTGAGATGGAGCACGGGCGCGATCCGCAGGAGCACGCGGCGCATCGGGCGATGGTATCGCGCCCCCGTACGGCCCGTTCGAGGGTGAACCCGCGGCGTCGGCCCTCGCCGCTCGAGGACGGGCGTGCGGGCGCGTTCTACGATCGAGCCACCATGCGCATCGAGGCGGACAAGCCGGGCACGGGCGGAAACGGGCGGGGCGCGTCCCCCGGCGCGGGAGGGCTCCCCCGCGTCGCGATCATCGTCAGCCGCTACAACCGGTCGGTGACCCAGCGCCTGCTGAGCGGCGCCCGGGGCGAGTACGAGCGCCGGGGCGGGCACGCCGCCGACCTGGAGATCCTGGAGGCGCCCGGGGCCTTCGAGGTGCCGCAGGTCGCCCTGGCGGCCGCGAGGTCGGGCGGGTGCCGGGCCGTGGTGGCGCTGGCGTGCATCGTGCGTGGGGAGACCCGGCACGACCGGTACCTCGCCCAGGCGGTGACGGGGGCGCTCATGTCGATCGCGCTCCAGACGGGCCTGCCCGTCGGGTACGGCGTGCTGACGGTCGACAAGCCCCGGCAGGCCGACGAGCGCAGCGGGGGCGAGAAGGGCAACAAGGGGGCGGAGGCGATGGGCGCGGTGCTGGACACCCTGGGGGTGATCGAGCCGCTGCGGGCCCGCCCGGCGCCCGCGGGCGCGCCGATCCGCGCCGGGGCCGGCTGATGGCCACGACGCGGGAAGTCCGGCGCCTGGCCTTCCAGGCCCTGTACCGGCTCGACGCGCGCGG
>CAYWOF010000108.1:0-3962 GCA_964459825.1 uncultured Phycisphaeraceae bacterium
CGCGAGCGCCTGCTCGGCCAGCTCTCGACGGGCTGCTACGCCCGCGCGGCCTGACGACCCGCGCCGGGAGCGCGGGCGGGCTCTTCCGCGTTGTTCCGGTGGAATCCGCCCGCCATCCCTACGCTTGGCCGTGTTCATCGACCAGGCGATCCTCGAGGTCCGCGGCGGCGACGGCGGCGCGGGCGCGGTCTCGTTCCGGCGCGAGAAGTACGTCCCCAAGGGCGGGCCCGACGGCGGCAACGGCGGCGATGGCGGCTCCGTGATCGCCGCGGTCGAGGACGGGGTTCACACGCTGCTGGACTTCCGCGGCGTTCGTCACTGGGTCGCCGGGGCGGGGCAGCGGGGGAGCGGCGCCAGCAGCAGCGGCCTGAAGGGGGCCGACGTCGTGATGCGCCTGCCGGCGGGCACGCTCATCTTCAACCACGAGACCGGCGAGCTGCTCCATGACCTCAAGCCCGGGGATCGCGTGGTGGTCGCCCGGGGCGGCCGGGGTGGGTGGGGCAACGAGCACTTCAAGTCCTCCACGAACCAGACGCCCCGGCGCGCCGAGGCGGGCGAGCCGGGCGAGCGTCTGCAGGTGCGCCTCGAGCTCAAGCTGATCGCCGATGTGGGGTTGATCGGCCTGCCCAACGCGGGCAAGTCCACGCTGCTGGCGGCGCTGACGCGCGCCACGCCGCGGATCGCCGATTACCCGTTCACGACCCTCTCGCCCCAGCTCGGCATCGCCGAGCTGGACTCGTCGCGCCGGATCGTGCTGGCGGACATCCCGGGGCTGATCGAGGGGGCCTCCCGGGGGGCCGGCCTGGGGCACGATTTCCTGCGCCACGTGGAGCGCACGCGCATCCTCGTTCACCTGCTGGACGCGCAGCCTCCCGACGGCTCGGACCCGGCGGCCAACTACCGGCTGGTGCGCGAGGAGCTGCGCAGCTACTCCCCGGCGCTGCTCGAGAAACGCGAGATCATCGCGCTCAACAAGCTGGACCTGCTCCCGGACGAGGCCGAGCGGGCCGCCCAGGTCCGGGCCCTGCGCGAGGCGCTGGGGCCCGACCGCGAGGTCGTTCCCTTGAGCGGAGCCACCCGGCTGGGCACGCGCTCGCTGCTCGAACGCCTCTGGGCGATTCTGCGTGAGGAAGGGGAGGTTTCGCGGAGCTGGCGCTGAGCGCGCCGGGCCCGCGCCGCAGGGGGCGGCGCCCCCGGGACGAGCGCGCGGTCAGGCGGGCGCGAGCAGGGCCAGCCACTCCCGGTTGCCGGGCCTGGCGCCCTTGCCCGCTCCGCCGCGCAAGGGGGAGACGGTCGTGCCCAGCACCCGAACGCCGAGGGCGGGCATGTCCGCCAGCACGCGATCGACGATGCGTTGCGCATCGGGCTCGTCGAGGACTCCGGCGTGCAGGAGCTGGCGCTTCTCGTGGGGGAGCGCCTCGTAGTGGGGCTTGATGAGCGTCACGATGCGTCCGGCCGGGCGGGCGTGCAGCCAGCGCACCGCCGCGGGGATCGCGTGTCGCTGGGGCGTCCAGCCGAGGTCGATCGCGACCAGGTCGATGGTGGCCGGGTCCGGCGGGGGGGCGTGGAGCGCGTTGGTCCGCTCCATCACGACCACGCGCGGGTCCCGGCGCAGCGTCCACGCCAGCGCTCCGTAGCCGGTGTCCACGGCGTAGACGCGGCCCGCACCGGCCTGGAGCAGGCAGTCCGTGAAGCCGCCGACGTTGCACCCGAAGTCCGCGCACGTCTGACCGCGCACGTCGAGGCGGAACTCGTCGAGGGCGTGCCGGAGTTTCTCGCCGCCGCGGCCGACGAACATGGTGGCCCATCCGAGCAGCGGTGGGGAGCGTCGAGCCGCGCGCGGCGGATCAGGACGGTTCCGCACCAGTTCTGGATTCCCGGCCCCGATCGGGCTCAGGCCGTCCCGGGCGTCACGCCCACGATCGCCACGCCCAGCCGGTCCGCCAGCTCGATCATCTGGGGCTTGTCGATCATGATCACGTCCCCGGCCGCGAGGGCCAGGCAGCGTCCACCGGCGTTGTAGAGATTCTGGATGGTGGTGACGCCCACGGTGGGCACGTCGCTCCGCCGGTCGTGGCCGGCGCGGGCGCCCTTGCAGAGGGTCCACCCGGTGGCCTTGCACAGGTGTCCGACGCGTTCGATCATGCGGTCCGTGCCCTCGACGGCCTCGACCGCGATCACATCCTTCTCGCGCACCGCGATCGCCTGCCCGATGTCGAGGCGGCTGATCTGGGTCAGCAGCGGCCAGGCGAACTCGATGTCCGCCCGCTGGAGGGGAGTGGGCGCCCGCTGGTTCATCGGCCCGGGCGAGGCCAGGTGGTCGGGGATCGGGACGGTCGAGTCCAGGAGACGGACCCCACCCCGGTCGAGCTCCTCGGCGGCGAAGGCCAGCATCGCGTTGGACCGGTGGTCCCGCAGGGCCCCCTCCCGGCGCCGGCGGTACCACGAGAGGGTCGTCTTGAGGTCCGGGATATTCCGGAGGATGCGCAGCGGGTCGTGCATGACCCGCGCCTTGTCCACCTTGCCCACCATGATGGCGTGTCGGACGCCGATCCCCGACAGGATCCGGGCCCAGGTGTTGATCCGGAGCAGGCCCACATCCCGGAAGCTGGTGCACAGGGGCGGCAGCTCGCGGTCGTACTGTCGGGTCAGGCCCAGGCCGTGCACGGGGTATCCGGCCTGCCGGAGCCCCTGCGCGATGATGATCGGCAGTCGCCCGCCACCCGCGATCAGACCGATGGCCGTCGGCGGCGGTGGCGGGTCGGGCAGGATGGTCAGCGGGCGTGGCACGCGGAAGATCGACCGGGACTGCTCACCCGGTCTTCCTGACGGTAGTTCCACATCGAACCAAACGCAACCGGGCCTGCATTAGCGGCCTGTTCGGGTTATGGGACCTGTCATGGCGGGTCGGCTGGGAACCACCGTGCCTCGTTCGCGGCCCGAGCCGATCTTGGAGACGATGCCTTCGAGGGGAACAGGCCTGGATATCACCGTCGAGGATCCGCGCGACGGGAGCGCGGATGGGCGCGCCCGTCCCTGGCTTGGCGTTCGATTCGTCTGCGCCGGCGCGTACCAGCGCGTCTTCCGCAGCGCCGATGGCACGGCCTATGTGGCGACCTGTCCCCGGTGCGCGCGCTGCGTCCGATTCCGCGTCGGGCCGGGCGGCTCGCGCGATCGGTTCTTCGACGTGAGCTGCTGACCGACCGGGAGCGGACTCGGGCGCGTCGGCGCCGACGCGCCCGATGGGTGCGGTCGCTACACTCCCCCGCGACATGGCCATCGCCGGGCAAGATCGATTCGAGGTGGCCCGCCCGACCGGTGTGTGCGCCGCCACGGGGCAGGCCATCCGCCCGGGTGACGAGTACATCGCCGCCCTGGTTGAGCGGGCGGGGGAGGACGGCCTGGCGCGCCTGGATTTCTCGAGGCGTGCCTGGACCGAGGGCGCCCGCCCCGGGGCCGGCGCCCGCGTGTTCGGGTATTGGCGTGCGCGCATGGATGCGGGGGAAACCCGGGCGCGCCGGTTCATCGATGATGATGCGCTCGTCGAGCTCTTCGAGCAGCTGGCCGACGATCCCGATCCCGGCCAGCTCGCCTTCCGGTACCTCGTGGCGCTCGTCCTGGTACGCAAGAGACTGCTCCGGTACGAGTCGAGCCGTGAGGATCCCACCGGTCGCGTGATGCTGGTCCGGTGGGCCCGCCCGGCGGGAGCGGCCGATGCCGCGCCGCTTGAGATCCCCGAGCCCGCGCTCGATCGCGAGCGGCTGGCCCAGGCGCTGGATCGGCTCGGCCAGGTCCTGGGGCCCGGGTCCGGCGCCCCATCGGCGCAGGGGTAAGGAGGGTGGATGCGGCGGGTGATCCTCGGGCTCGCGGCGGTCGCCGTCCTTCTCGGGGCGCCGGCGTGCCGGTGCCGCGAGCCCGCCATCGAGCGCGGGGCGCCGCCGGACTACGCGACCATCGCGAGC
>CAYWOF010000108.1:3972-9437 GCA_964459825.1 uncultured Phycisphaeraceae bacterium
CACGGCGCACCTCGATCGGCTCTGGTCGCGCGACGTGGTTCGTGTGACCTACCGCGACCCGGAGGGTCGTCGCCATCGCGAGCAGGGGGAGGGCCACCTCCAGCTCGTCCGCGATGCGGACCAGTTGGCGCTCTCCGTCGGCAAGCTCGGGGAGACCTACGTGTACCTGGGTTCCAACGCCTCCGAGTATTGGTGGCTCGACCTGACCGAGCAGCACCGTGCCTGGGTGGGCCGGCATGATCGGGTGTCGGGTCCCGGCCAGGCCGGCGTGCCCGTGCATCCGCTCGACCTGATGGACGTGCTGGGGGTGCGTCCGCTGCCGGCCGGGGCGGGCCAGTCGGCGTCGGTGGGGTGGTCGGCCGACGGACGGCTGCTGGGTGTCACGCTGCCCGCGCGCTGGGGGCAGCGCCGCACGTGGCTGGACCCGGACACGTTCGAGCCCGTGCGGGTGGAACTGCTGGATCGGTCCGGTGCGGCGGCCCTGACGGCCCGGCTGTGGGACTACAAGGCGGTGGCGGCGCCCCCCGGGATGGTGAGCGGCGTGGCGGGGCCGCGGATCGCCACCTCCATCGACCTCGAAGTCCCTGCCACCGAAACGCGGATCGAGCTCCGCCTGTTCGATCCCGCGAACCGGCGCGGCTACCCGAAGGCGGCGGCGTTCGACCTGGCCGCCCTGCTGAACGCCTACGCCATCCCACCCGGCTCGGTCACGCGCCTGGATGGGCCCACGCCGTAGCTCGCCGGCGCGCGGCCCGTCCCCCGTATCATCGCGCGATGTCGCACCCGACACCGCCTCGAGTCCCTCGGTTCGGCGTGGCCCTGCTGTGTGGCGCGCTGGGGTTTCTGGCGCGCGCGGCGCTGGCGGGGGAACTGCCCGCGGGCAGTTCGGGGCTGGGCGCGCGCGAAGGCGCCGGCGCGCCAGAGTCTCACGCGTGGGTGGTAGCGCCCGCGCCGGGGGGCCTGGGTGGGGCGGTCGTGTTGCACGTGCCTCCACGGGGGGCGGTGATCGACCCGGGTGGTCGCCTCGGCCAGGGCGCACCGGATGGGACGATCCAGGTCGCGGGACGACTCGCGGAGATGCCCGAATGGGTCGCGGCCTGGGGGCGGAGGGTGTTCCTCGCGTTCGGGCCGAGGGTCGCCGGTGGTCCGCGGACCGTTCTCTCTCTCTCGTGCGAACGCTCGGGCCTGGCGGACCGGTGGATCTATGACTCCGAGGGGCGGCGTCCGACGGTGCTGCCATCTCTCCCGGCGGCGGCGAACCTCCTCGGCTTCGTGGGGATGGAGGGAGGCCCACTGGCCCTGGCCCGGGGGGCGGACGGCGACCCCGCGCCTCGGCTGCTCTACCTGCGCGGCGACGACTGGGAGGATCTGGACCTTCCCGACCTCGGCGGCCACGCGGCTGGCCGGGATGGATGGGCGTTGATGCCGTTGGGTGAGGGCGTGGGGCTGTACAACCTGGCCGTCGATCCCCCCGGGTGGTGGCAGGGTCGGCACGTTGGGAACGATGCGAGGACCGATGGCCCCTCGGCCCCGACCATGGCGTGGGAGTTCTCGGCGCTCCGGCTGCCGGAGGAGTTCGGCGCGTCGGAGTCGGCGGGCACCCGGCTGATCTCCTTCGATTCCGGGTTCGTGGGTGTGTCGCTGGCGGGCGCGGAGATCGAGGTGTGGAGGCTCACGGCCGAGGACCCTCGGCCGATCGCCCGTCTGCCCGTGCACGGCGAGCATCACGCGATCGTCGCGCTAGGCCAGGGCCAGGGGCGTCTGGTCCTGCTCCAGGCGGGCCAGGCCGTTGGGGGGGGCGGCACGCGGACCCAGTTCGAGCTCACGGAGGTGGCCGCCCTGTCCGGGACGGTGCTCTTCAACGGGCCCGCCCGCGCCGGCGGGCCGATCTCGGCGGTTGAGATGCGAGTGCTCGCGCTCCTGCTGGTGTGCGCGATGGTGCTCGTGCTCCTGTTCGTGCTGCGCCCGGAGGCCCGCCGGGCGGAGGTGTCCCTGCCGCGAGGCTTCGCCCTGGCCGAGCCCGGGCGGCGAACCGTGGCGACGCTGATCGACTGCTTGCCCGGGCTGGCCGTGGGCCTTCGCGTGGCCGATGTGGGGCCGGTGGGCGTCGAGGGCCTGCTGGCGCTGCTCGCGGGCCGGGACCTGCTGGTCGTTCTGGGAGTCTGCGGGCTGGTTGGCCTGGCCCACGCCGCGGTTTCCGAGGCGCTCTTCGGACGGTCCCTGGGCAAGGCGCTGACGGGGAGCGTGGTGGTCGTGCCCCGGCTGGAGCGCAACCCGGACGGAACGGTGCAACCGGTGCTGGTTCGTCCCGGGTTCTGGCGCAGCGTTGCTCGCAACCTCGTGAAGTGGCTCGTGGCGCCCTTGGCCGTGGTCGGCCTGCTGTCGGCGGGGGGGCGTCACCTGGGGGATCTTCTTGCCGGCACGCTGGTGGTCGTGCGCGTCGATGTCGGGCACGCGCCGGAGGCGGCGCCCGCGTCGGACGAGCGGGGCGGACCCGGGCCGGAGTGAACCCGCGCCGCGGGGATCGGCACGGCTTGCGCCGGCGGCCGGGGCCCGAGCGATTCTTGCGCTCGAAGCGTGAAGGTGGGGGGGCTCGATTCCCGATAACACGCCCGGCCCGGGAGCCCGGGTGGCCACCGGGCCTGTCCCGGCGGGCCCAACCCGAGCGGTCGAGCGAGGTCGACGGTGAGCAGTGTTCCCTCACCAACTCCGGCGGCATCCCTTCCGGCCGAGCCGGTGCCGGCGGACCTGCGCCACAACTGGCAGCTTCCCCTGCTGATCGTGGCGGCCGGGCTGCTGGCGGCGGGCGTGGTGACGTCGGTCATGTCGCGCCCCAAGCCCGAGTTCGGCGCCCTGCTGGGAGAGGTCGAGGCGCTGCTGGGGCACGAGGAGTTCCGGCCGGCGCTCGATCTGCTCAACGACAAGCTCCGGCCCTACGTCACCGCGGACATGACGCCGGAGCAGAGGCAGCGGTTCCACGTTCTCCGGGCGCGTGCCATCCACCTCGGCCAGCACGGCGAGGGGGCCGATCGCGAGGAGAACCACCGGAACATCGCCGCCGAGTACGCCCTGGCCGAGTCGCACGGGGCACGACTCGAGGCCCGCGATGTGCTCTACCTCGGCGAGACGCTCATCGCGCTGGGTGAGCATGCCAAGGCCCGGGCCCGGGCCGATGCGCTGCCCGCGGGCGAGCACGAGATCAAGGAACGCCTGCTGCGCGGGCTGGTCGAGGCCCAGATCGCCTCCCCGGCGGCGAGCCTCAACGACGTGCTCGCGCTGCTCGACGACCTGTACGCCCAGCCGGAGCTGGGGGTCTCTTCCCGGGCGTGGGCGCAGGCGCGTCGGGCCGAGCTGCTCCTTCGCCGGGGCTATCCCGAGGCGGCCGTCGGGCTGCTCCTGCGGAGCATGCCAGGGCTGGTGGACGCCGATCCGACCCAGTTGGGCGAGCTCTACCTGCTCCTGGCCCGGGCGTACCGCGATTGCGGCGCGCTGGCCGATGCCGGTCGCCAGGCGGGGATGGCCCTCACGCTGCTGGCCCCGAACGACCCGGGACACGGGGAGGCGCTGGTGGTGATGGGCATGGTCGAGGAGCAGGAGCGCGACCTGGCCGAGGCGCGCGAGCGGTACGCGCGGGTGCTCTCGGAGTTCGGCGAGACCCCGCTGGCGATCCCCGCGCTCCTGGGGCTGGCCCAGGTGGACGCGGCGCTCCGGGACGTGGACGGCTCCGTGGAGGAGTACGCCGCCCTCGTCGATCGTCTGGCCCATGGGCCGGCGCACCCGGACGTGACCCCGGAGCTGGTCGCCCGGAGCCTCATGAATCGGTACGAGGAGCGTCTGGTCGATCGGGACACGGGCGGCGCCATCCGCTACGCGACGCTGGCCGCCCGGCTCTTCCCGCCGGACGAGCCGCCGCCGGAGATACGGATCGCGCTGGCCCGGGCCCACCGCCAGGCGGCCGACGACCTTCTGGCCCCGGTGGGGACCGGTGCCTCGCGTGCCACCGAGCTGGCGTCGCTCGATCCTTCCGCGCGCGAGGGCGCGCGCCGCCACCTGACGGCCGCCGGCGCCGCGTTCCGAGACTACGCCCACGACATCGTGGACTCGGACAATGCGGGGTACGCCGATGCGCTCTGGATGGCCGCGGACTCGTTCGACCTGGCGGGCGAGCACGAGGAGGCCATCAAGCTGCTGCGTGAGTACGCCGAGGGGTTCGCCCAGGACCCGCGCCAGGGCGAGGCGCGATTCCGCCTGGCGCAAGCCTACGAGGCCCTCGGGGACTATCCCATGGCGGCCCAGGAGTATCGGTCGCTCATCGACGAGGCGCAGGGTGAGGGGGCGCCCTCGGTCGGGCCCTACGCGGACGAGAGCCTCGTCCCCTTGGCACGGACGTACCTGGCCGATGGGGACGACACCAATGACTCGGAGGCCGAGGGCCTCCTGCGCCGCGTGGTGGACGGTCAGGTGGGGGGCCCGCGCTCGCGCAACTTCCGCAACGGGCTGGTTGAGCTGGCGCGCCTGCACTATCGCAAGGGCGAGCACGCCCGGGCGATCGAGCGGCTGGAGGAGGCGCTGGCGCGGTTCCCCAACGATGAGGCGCGAGACGAGCTGCGCTACGGGCTGGCGGATTCCTACCGCCAGGATGCGGAGCGCATCGGGCTGACGCTGCGGCAGGTGATGCCCGACCACGAGCAGCGCGAGCTGGAGTCCACCCGGGCCCAGCGTCTGGGGCGGGCCCTGGAGCTGTTCGACCAGGTGCGTCAGGCCCTGGAGGCGCGGGACCCGGCCACGCTGACCGAGCTGGAGCGAACGCACCTGCGCAACAGCCACTTCTACCTCGGGGACTGCGCCTACGCGTTGGGCGATTTCGACGCCGCCATCCGCCAGTATGACGCGGCCCGGGAGCGGTACCACGACGATCCCGCCTCGCTGGTGGCGATGATCCAGATCGTCAACGCCTATCTCGAGCAGGACGACGTGGCCCGGGCGGCGACCGCCAACGAGCGGGCGAGGCGGTTCTATGAGAAGCTCCCCCCCGAGGCGTGGGCGGACCCGAACCTGCCGATCACCCAGGCCGACTGGGAGCGGTGGCTGGCGTCGATCTCGGACCTGATCCGGCTGAGGTCGGGCGCGGCCGGGGCGGGCGTGGAGGTCGGGAGCGCCGACGGGGGCGGATCGAACTGAACGCCGGCGGAGCCGGCGGTGAAGGGGTCATGGATGACCGAACGTAGGGAGACAACCGGGGACACGGCCGATCCCGCCGGCGCCATCGCCGCCGAGATCGCGGCGCTGCTCGATCGGCAGATCGAGCTGCTGGGGCGCCTGGAGGCGATGGCCCCGCGCCAGCGATCCGTGGCGGGCGAGGCGGAGGGCGAGGCCGTGCTGGCCGCGATCGTCGCGCGGGATCCGCTCGTGCGCGAGGCCGCGGCGATCGGGGCGACCCTGGCGAGCCGGCGCTGTTGAGCAGC
>CAYWOF010000109.1:0-9358 GCA_964459825.1 uncultured Phycisphaeraceae bacterium
ATGCCGAGCGTGTTGGGGCCGAGGAAGCGGGCGCCGCGTTGCCTGGCCGCAGCGGCGATCTCCATGGCGTCCCAGACGGGCACGCGGTCGGCGACAAGGACGACGAGCCTGACCCCGGCCCCGATGGCTTCCAGGGCGGCCTCCTTGATCCCCAGCGCGGGCACAAAGAGGACGGAGATGTCGATGGGCCCGAGGGCCGCGACGGCGGCGGCGCACGAGTCGAACACCGGCAGGCCCAGCACGGTCTGGCCGCCCTTGCCGGGGGTCACGCCGCCGACGACACGGGTCCCGTAGTCGAGCATGAGGCGCGTGCGAACCTGGCCCTCGCGCCCCGTGATGCCCTGGACGAGTACCCGGGTGTCGCTGTCGAGGAGGATCGCCATCAGTCCGCTCCGCCTCCGGCGCGCGGGGCGCCGAGCCCGGCGATATCGAGTTCCACGAAGAACCCCTCGACGCCGTCCCGTCGGCACTCCACCTCGCAGGCGATCAGCTCGCTGTCCCTGGCGGCGAGCTCATCGGCCGTGACCGCGAGCGCGGGGCGGCCGGCGTCATCGCGGAGCAGCCCCGAGGCCCGCGCGACGATCGCCGCGCCGTGCGTCCTCCACGCCGCCGGATGGATCCAGACCCGGCCCGCGCGCGTCGGGAACGAGATCGAGCCAGCCGAGCCGACGAACGGGGGACGGCGGGGCGGGCGGGGCGTCCAGTCTCGACCGCCCTTCGCGGGCGCTGACCCTGCGGAGCCCGGGTCCGTGCCACGGGAGACCAGCTCCGCGAACCGGCGCGCGATCGCGCCGGGCGTGTCGTTCTTGCGATACCCCTCCACCGGCGCGGGCAGGCCCCGGCACGCAGACTGGAGGATCTCCACCGCGCGGTCCTCGGTGTTGCCCCCGAGCCGGATCACCGCGGGAATACCGAGTTCCAGCTCCCAGAACGCCTTGGCCAGGCCGTACGCGGACCAGTATTGCTCCTGGTTGGCCACGCCCGAGCCCGAGCCGAAGTAGCCGATGAGCCCGGGCTGGCTCAGGATGATCCGCGCGGCCCGGTAGACCTTGGCGGGCGATGGGTTGCCGCTGGTGTCGCAGAAGTTGGCGATCGTGAACCCCTCGCCGGTGATCGCGTCCATGGACATCATGGAGCCGCCGCCCCCGGCGCCGTGGAAGCCGACCAGGCCCTTCGAGCCGGGCGCGGGCGCGGTGTTCATCTGGGCGAAGAAGAACGTGCCGCGATGATCGGCCTGCTCCACGGCGTAGGCGATGCGCTCCAGGGTGGTCGGCGGGTGGTCCAGCTCGCGGGCGATCTCGATGCCCAGGTCGGGGTGTCGCCCCCCCGCCACCGCGTAGTCGTCGATGGTGATGCGGCAATCGGCGGCGACGAGGCGGCCATCGCGCGCGAAGACCAGTGGGTTGACCTCGACGGAGCGAGCCTCGTGGGCGCGGGCCGTCTCGAAGAGCGCGCGCACGGCCGCGCCGACGGCCGCGCGCTGGCCGGACGGGAGGTCGCTGGCGCCGAGCGCCCGCTCCAGCTCGCGCGGATCGGGCCCGGTGCGGACATCGCAGGGCAGGCGTGCGACGCCCCCGGCGCGCTCCTCGATCCCGGTCCCGCCCGTGAGCGAGAGCTGGATGACGGGCGCCCGGGCCCGGTCGTCGATCGAGAGCGAGACGAAGAGCTCGCGCTCGATCGAGAGCTTCTCCTCCACGAGCACGCGCTCCACTGGAAAGCTGCCGACCCTGAGGGCGAGCATCCGGCGGGCGTGGTCCGCGGCCTGCTCGGGCGTGTCGGCGAACGCCACGCCGCCGAGGGCCTTCCGCCCCGTGGTCCACGCCTGGATCTTGACGACGACGGGCCCCCCGATGCTCCGGGCGACGGCCGCGGCCTCCTCCGGCCTGCCGGCGATGCCGCCCCGGGGCACGTGGAACCCGTGCCGGGCCAGGAGCGCCTTTCCCTCGTGCTCGTGCAGCCGCGCCATGGGCACGGAGTGTAGGGTCGCGCGCTCCCGCCCGCGCCCGTGGCGCCATGCGCCGCCCCGTGGTGCGGCGCGGGTCAGTCCACCTCGCGGTAGACGAACTCAACCGGCCCGTGGGCCGTGATCCCCCACGCCGAGATGACGTAATCGGGTGGCTCGCCGAACTTGTTGTAGCGGGCCGCATCGTCGAAGGGGACCAGGCGCGAGACGATCCTCGCCTCGTCATCGGGGCCGACCTGCCACCCCTCGGCGAACTCGACGACGATGTTGTCGCGCGGCGGGACGACGATGGGCACGCTCACGCCCCGCGTCATCAGCGACACCGCCCAGCGGCGCTCGTCGCCGCTGGAGCAGAGCACGATGGACGTGTAGTTGCCGGGGGGGATCCACGCGGCGTACTGGCGGTCGCGCACCGGCCGGAGGCCCGGCTGGGGCTGTGAACCGGTTCCGGTGGCCAGGGACACGGCCAGCGCGCCCGATGCGGCGCAGAGAAGAACAAGAACCAGGGGAATCCGCGCACCGTTCATGGGTTGTCTCCCGGGCGGCGGCCGGCCTTGCCCCCCGCGGGTTGGGGGGGCGGGCGCACGGCGCACACCGCTACCGCTGTTCGCGTCCGAGGGTCTCCCGGTTCTGCCGGCGCCCGGCCCACGGGTCACTCCGGCCACTCACCCTCGAAGACCTCGGTGGCGGGGCCGGTCATGCGCACGTGGCCGTCGGCCTCGCTCCAGTGGATGCGCAGATCGCCGCCGGGCAGGTGGAGGAGCACGTCGCGCGCCAGCCGCCCCGTGCGCACCCCGGCCACGCACACGGCGCACGCGCCCGTGCCGCAGGCCTGCGTGAGCCCCGCGCCGCGCTCCCAGGTTCGCATCGTCGCCTCGTGGGCGCTGCCCACGGCCACGATGTGGGCGTTGATCCGATTGGGAAAGGCCGGATGCGTCTCGATCATCGGGCCCAGGCGCCGCAGATCGAAGCGATCCAGGGGCGCTCCGGCCAAGCCCGGGTTGTCCGCGTGGAAGAACACGGCGTGCGGGTTGCCCATCGACACGAAGGAGGCGACCCACGGCTCGCCCGCCGCATCGACCGTCCAGCGGTGGGCCCCCGCGTGGGGGCGCAGGCGTGAGGCATCCACCGGCACGCGCGACGGCTCCAGAATCGGCTCGCCCATGTCGACGGTCGCCGTCGCGAGGCGCCCCCCGGCGGTCTCGTAGGCGATCGAGAGCACGCCGTGTCCGGTCTCGACGCGCATCGGGTTGGCGTGGATGCCGAGGCGGTCGTACGCCAGCTTGGCCACGCACCGGATGCCGTTGCCGCACATCTCGGACTCGGACCCGTCCGCGTTGAGCATGCGCATGCGCACATCGGCGCCGGCCCGTGCGCGGCAGACGAGGATCACGCCGTCGCTCCCGATGCCGCGGTGCCGGTCGCTCATCCGCCGGACCAGATCGGCCCCGGCGGCGCCCTCGAACCGCGCCTCGAGCGCGGGCGCGCCGACCGCGTCGAGGTAGACGTAGTCGTTGCCGATGCCGTGCATCTTCACGAACCGCATGCGCCGGTCCCTCGGGTGCGTCGGGACAACGCTACCACCACCCCGCGTCGCGGGCCACCACCCCCAGGACGACCGCGAGCGCCGCCACCGACGCGAGCTTCACCGCACCGGCCGCGCGATCCGCCCCGACCCGATCGGCGCGTCGCCCCACGAGCCGGCGCAGGCGCGCCTGGCGCGAGGCGATCGAGCCGTGGCGCCAGGAGTAGCGCCGGGGCGGCACGTGGTTGAGGACCGCCACGGTCTCCAGCGCCCCCACCATGGCCGCGACCGCCTCCTCGCTGATCGTCGCGTCGGACCGCCGTCCGGACCTCCACCCGCTCAGGTGCTGCACGGCGAACGCGTCGGCCTGCCACTCGAACCGGCGGCTGGCGATGCCCAGCGCGACGAGCCCGGCGCCCAACGCCAGCGCCGTGGCCGCGGCCTCCGCGGGGCCGGCCCGCCCGATGGAGGCCGGCAGCGCCCGAAGCAGCCACTCGAGCCCGACCGACGCGATCAGCACGGTGGCCACCACGCTCGCCGCCAGCCAGACCATGTGCCCGCGCCGGACGTGCCCGACCTCGTGCGCCGTGACCGCCTCCACCTGCCTGGGCGGCAGCGCCTCCAGGAGCGCATCGCTGAGCAGGATGAACCGCGCCGGACCCACCAGCCCCATGACCGCCGCGTTCACGACCGTCCCGTGGGTCCGCCAGACGAGGAGATCGCGCACCCGGACCCGGTGCGCCCGGCACAGGGCCAGCAGGTGCGCCCGCATCGGGTCGGCCGTCAGGCGGACGGTGTCCCAGATGCGGCGCATGGCCAGGGGGAGCAGCCCGAAGATGCCGATCACGCCGGCCAGTTGGGCGCCGACCACGATCAGCTCCACGGCCGGTCGCTCGCGGCCCGTCCCGCCGGCCACGCGGGCGGCCAGCCGCTCCACCCCCTCGCCCCAACCCAGGATCAGCAAGACGGGAAGCCCCGCGAGCGCCAGCTGATGGCGCAGGCCCTGCAGCACGAACTGGCGACGCGTGAGGATCGGGCGCACGGGCCCGCCCTCGTCGAGCTGCCGGACGAGGGAAGCCTCCCAGACCCGCCGTTCCAGGCCGTAGATGGACGCCCACCCCGCCGCGAGCAGGCCCAGAACCGGGGCCACGGCGACGACCTCATCGACCATCCAGAGATCGCCCAGGCCCGCGCGCACGGCATCGAGCCAGCCGAGCGCCAGCACGCCGGTCGCGTGGACGGCGACGAGCGCGATGCGCGAGGTCGCCAGGACGAGCTCGGCGGCGCCCACCAGCGCGACGCGCCCCGATCGATCGACCGCGGCGCTGAGCGCGCGGATCGTCGCGTGCGCGACGAGCCAGACGGCGAGCAGCCCGCCAATCGTCAGGCCGGAGGCCCAGAGCGGCCCGATCCCGCCGGCCAGCGGCGGGCCCGCCAGGTCGTCGCGCAGCACGATGGCCACGAAGGCCGCGATCACCAGGACGGGGAACATGCAGGGCGGAGCCTAGCGCCACCGAGAGGCAGGGTCGCCCCGATCCCTACCGCGCCCGCTCGATCTCGCCGAGATCGATGACCACGCGGTCCGGCTGGTAGACGTCCACCCCGATGAGGTCCTCTCCGACGCTCGTGAAGACGATGCAGGTGCGGCCGGTCCGGGCGGCGTAGTCCAGATCCCCGGTGCTGGGCCCGGCGTAGGCGCCGTTTCGCGGAGTCTGCGCGTGGAAGTGGTAGTGCGCCAGCGCCCGGTCGCCCTGGGCCATCATGTCCGGCGAGGCGGCGAACTCCCGGTCCCCCCGCCGCGTGGCCGGGCGCGGGGGGTAGAGCAGGGTGGCGAATGCCGCCTCCTGGGCCGTGAGCAGGCCCCCGTACTCCGCCGTGCGGTCCTTCCGGTCCATCTCGGCCTGGGCGAAGACGGCCCGCGCGATCTCCGGTCCCGCCAGCGCATCATCCACGACCAACAGCACCAGCACGTCGGCCCAGGTCAGGCGGTCGGCCCAGTCCTGGAGGCCCTCGGCCGGGGGACGCTCGCCCGAGCCCTCCCGGGCGGAACGCCGGTGACCGTCCCGGCCGGACAGCCGATCGCCGAGCGTGCTGAGGAGTTCCTCGCGGGTGGCGCCGAGCCACTCGGGGCGGGACGCGGCCGCCCACCGGATCGCCTCGGCGTGACGCAGGTCGAGGCGTGGGGCCCGATCCGTTCCCACGCGGGCGATCGCGGCTCGCGCCTCCTCCCACCACTGGGCGCTGGCGCCGTTGCGGGTGTGCCGGAGCGAGGCCATCCAACGCAGCTCCTCGCCGGTCTGGGGCATGACCCGGAGGTCCTCGGCGCACGCCCGCAGGTCCGCGAGAATCTCCGGCGCCTCGGCGCGGGCATCATCCAGGAGTCGAGAGCGGATCGACCCATCCCGATCCAGACGGGCCATGACGTCCCACGCGTCCGCGCGGGCGCGCTCGCCGGGGGAGACCGTGGTCAAGCCACCGAACGCCGGAACGTCCTCCGGTGGGTTCAGGAAGACCCCGAACGCGACCTCGGGAACGGTCCGGTCCGGATTCAGCCGGGCGATGGCGCGGTATTCCGCCCGCTCCTCGTCCGGAATCCCCTCTGCCGTCCGCGACAGGCTGCGCACGAGCGCGGGGGTCATCTCGTTCCAGCCCCGGGTGGCGGCCGTGTCGCTGAGGAACGCGATCATCTGGAGGTTGCTCTCGCGCGGGAGCATCAGCCGTGCCATCCCCCGAGCATCGGCTGCCCCCGCGGGATCGGAGTCGTCCAGCAGCACGCCGAGGGCCTTGATCCGAAGGCCGACCGGCCAGGACTGGGACCAGATCAACGCCTTGAGGTCCGACCGGGCGGAATCGCGTGCCGCCTCGCCCGCCGCGACCCGTGACCACGCCTGGTCGATGGCGGCCGAACGCCGCGCCTCGCTGGCCCCAGGATCCCGCACCACCGCCATGGGATCGTGGCCCTGCTTGTCGCTCGCACAGCCGCCCAGCAGACAGAGGGCCACGAGGGCCAGGAGCCTCAAGGGGGTTGGACCGGCCAGGTTCGCGTTCGTTCGCATATGGCGGTCAGTCTAGTGCCGGACGGGCCCGTTTGCGGCCCCCCTATCATCCGCCAGGTCCCCTATGCCAACCGCTCCGCGAGAAGCCTCCGATTCGCCCTCCGGCCAAGGCGCCCTCCACAGCCGGGTCGCTCAGGTCATCAACCTCATCCGGCCGGCGGTCCAGGCCGACGGGGGGGACCTGGAACTGGTCGAGGTCACGGCAGGCGGGGTCGCCCGTGTCCGCTTCCACGGCGCGTGCGTGGGCTGTCCGTCGAGCGCGGTCACGCTCCAGCTGGGAATCGAGCGGAATCTCCGGGCCCACGTGCCGGAGATCGTGGGGGTCGAGACCGTCTCGTAAGGGGTTTGACCGGAGCCAGTGAGCCCTGCAGGATTGGACGGGGCCGGGGTCGGATTGCCGGTCGGGGCGCCCTCGGCTCCCGAGAACGAGGTCGCCAGCGTCCGAAATCCCGAAGTTGTCCGGCGGGCCAGTTTCTTGACTTCCACTGCCGGGGCAGTCTTGGTACACTCGCGCCCCGGTGGGTCACGGCGAGACCCTCGCCGTAAGGGACTGGAGGTCCAGGATGTTGGTTATCACCAGGCGAGAGGGCGAGGAGGTCGTGATCGGCGACCCGCACAACCCCATCGGGGTCGTGCGGATCGCGTCGATCAAGGGCGATCGGGTGCGCGTGGCGTTCGAGTTCCCGCGCTCGATCGATGTGCACCGGCGCGAGGTCGCGGAGCAGATCATCGCCGGGGCCAGCGAGCCCGTCGCCGCCGCCGCCACGGAACCGGCGAAGTAGCGTCGCGCGCGAAAGAGCCCGGGGAGTTCCATCCCTGGGCTCGCACCGTCGTTGCGGGCCGTCACGGAGCCGACCCGCGTTGATCAGTGCAGCACGAGCGTGACGTAGGTCGTCTGCCCGGCCACGGGGTGGACGACGGTGGTGGCCTGTCCCCAGGACGGGTGTGTCGCCTTGAAGTTCCAGTTGGCGTTGGCGCTGAGCGCCAGGAAGTAGGCCCAGCCACCACTCCCGGTGTAGCGAGTCGGCCAACCGCCGCGCAGGATGAAGCCCGGATTGGCGACGACCTTGGCGCCCACCACGGGCTGCCCGTAGACGTTCTTCACCTGCACGTAGACGCTGCCGGTTTGCGCCCGGGCTCCCTCGGTGACGCCGAGCGTCGAGATCGCCATCGTCGCCGCGATCATCAGGCCGAGAAAGCCGCGACGAGGGGTGGTGCTTCGAACGGATGTGGAGGTGCTTGACATGGCGGACTCCTGTAACATGGGTGAAGCCGGTCTCGCGGTCGCACTCGGCCGCTCCACCATCCCAAGCGAGCCCCGGTGTCGTTGCTCACGCCGGGCCAACACGAATCCAGCGCCGATGCGCGCGACGCCGGTGTGCCGCCGCCCGCGGAGCTTCGCCGTGCCACAGCGCCAGACGCCCAGGCCCACAGCACCGCTGCACCGCACGACGGGCACGCGGTGGCGCCCCACCTCCCGCGGCGCTACTCGATCTTCCCCCCGCTCGTGTCATACACCCACGACTCGATCGCTCGCGGGTAAACGAGCACCTCATCGGGCTTGAAGAAGAGCTTGAGCTCGCGCTCCGCGGCCTCGGGGCTGTCGGAGCCGTGGATCAGGTTGAAGCTGTTGGAGACCCCGAAGTCTCCGCGGATCGTGCCCGGCTCGGCCTTGGATCCGAACGTCGCCCCCATCATCTTGCGGGCGATGGTGATCGCCCCGTTGCCCCGCAGGGCGAGGACCAGGACCGGCGCGCTGGTCATGAACCGCACCAGCCCGTCGTAGAAGGGCTTGCCCTTGTGGGCCTCGTAGTGCGTGGCGGCCAGCTGGGGCGAGATCTTCATCAGCTTGCACCCGACGACCTGCAGGCCCTTGTCCTCGAAGCGGGCGGTGATGCGCCCCATCAGGCCTCGCTGCACGGCGTCGGGCTTGAGGATGATCAGCGTGGTTTCCATCGGCGACTCCCGGGGCTCAAGGGGGGGCAACCATAGGCCGGGCGTCGACCGGCCTCCGCCATCGGCGCATCGCCCCGAACGGTCGGCACCGGGCGCCGGCCGGCAAACGCCGGCGCTGGGCCTCTAGTCCAGCGGCGTCAGGACGATGTTCCTGAACTGGATCGGCGCGCCCTCCGACTGGAGGCAGATGTGGCCCGCAACCTCCTCGACGCCCGTGGCCCGGTTGAGCTCCTCGCCGTTGGCGAGGAGGATCACGTCGCCCCGGTTGACGATGATCTCGTACTCGTTCCACTCCCCGACGGGGCGTTCGGCGCCGTGGGTCTTCCTGGTGTTGCGCCCGTTGGTGCGGGCCGGGTCGGTGGTCATGGTGAAGTCGTCGATGTTCCAGAAGTCGCCGGCGTTGCCGGAGTGGAGCTGGGCCTCGACGCTCCTGGGCCAGACCTTGTCCGTGCCGATCTGGCGCACCAGGACGCCGCTGTTGCCCGGCTGGCCGGGGAAGCGCCACTGCAGGCGGAGGATGAAGTTCGTGTAGGTCTTCTCGGTGCGGATGTACCCGGCCGGATGGCCCGAGCACGAGAGAACGCCATCCTTGACCGACCACGGCGCGCCCGGGTGCTCGTGCTTGTCCGCGAACGCGGAGGTTCCGGTACGCGACGGCGTCGCCGTGGTCCTGGAGGCCGATGTGTCCCTTCGCCTGGACCCCGAAGCCCTCGTACGCGTTGAACTTGCTCCCCTTGATCTTCTCGAGCCACTCGGCGGCGGGCGTGCCATCCTCGTTGAACATCCGGGCCTCGACGATCTTGACGCCGCTGTTGGCCTTGGGCGGGGTGCTGAACTCGAAGGTGAACTCGAAGTCGC